>CAIUHT010001283.1 GCA_903898975.1 uncultured Planctomycetaceae bacterium | reverse complement strand
TGCTGGTCGCGTTGCACAGTGCGGGACCGACCGGGTGGTGCTGTCAGGTCGGAGTCGAAGCGTTTTTCCAGGCCGCTGCGCCGACGATGCCCAGCTCCGGCCCGGTCTGTGACGCACCCCGCCGCACCTGCTGTGGCCACCGCACAGGGAATGAATCGGCGGCCGACCCCGTCGGGTCCCCGTCCGACGCACAGTGCTGCTGCCCCCGCGACGCCACCCCGCCTGAAGCCCGGGTGATTCCCACGCAGCCGGGACACGACCTGTGTGCCCTGGTCCCCCCTGGCACCGCGTTTCTCGCCTCGCTGGCTGGCGATGCCTCCCGCCAGGCACCTCGAGAGCCACTCGCCTTCGACGGGCGACCCGTGCGGGTGCATGTTTGGAACTGCTGCTGGTTGTGTTGAGCGCCCCCAGGGCCCGGCTCCACTTCCTGTCGCCTCAGCGCGACACAGCTTGTTCTCCAGGTGTTTCTTTGCAGAGGGCTCATCCTGCGCGCAGGAGACCCTCGTTTTCTGAAGGAGTTTCCAGATGTCTACGTCCGTTCTGAAGACCGTTGCGATGCTGGTTGTGGTCGGCTCCCTCTCGGCAGTCGCCTACGCCTTTACCACCCGCCCGGTCCACTCGTTTGGTCCTGCCGGCCTGACTGCTGCGTCGGCCGAGGGAAGCTGCTGCTCGGCTGCCGGGAGCTGTGCCTCGGAAGCCCCCTCGTGCTGCTCACAGGGTGCCGCGAAGCAGGTGGCCAAGTCCGCCGGTTGCTGCGGCGGACAGCGTGAGTGCTGCACTTCGGGTGGCTGCGTCGAGGCGGGTTGCTGTGCCGATGGCTGCGATGCCGAGTGCGCGGGCGAAGCCTGCTGCACCGGTGGCTGCTGCGACAAGTAACCACCCCCTGGGGGCGATTCGCAATCGCCCCCGGCATGCCGGCTACCTCGACCGTTGACTCGGTCGAGGCCCGGCTGCTCCGAAACCCTGATCCGAGACATGGACCGACCCTGCGGAGGGAGGCCCGGTCTCGGATCAGTTTTTTGTGGGAAACGTTGTTTCTGTGAATAGGTGACCCGCACCGTTTTCCCCGGCGAATGCGAACCCCACCAGCCCCACGAATCTCGCCCAGCCTCTCTCACTCCTGCCAGCCACCAGTGGGAGCGCCGTCTCGGCCGATTGTGGCGGGACACCCGCGTTTCCTCCTCGCAGTCTGCCGCCTCCCCGGACTTCGTCCGTACCCCCCAGGGGGGGCGACGGGCTAAGATCGAGCCTGGCCCCGGAGGTGCTTCTCCGGGACTCGGGCGGTGACGCGTTGAGGGCTGGGTCATGCCGGATGTGGGCTCGCGGCGATTCCTGAAGATTCGAGTTGGAAGCGCCCCGCTGCGCCCCCCTCGAACGCCCCTCCCCCGAATAAAACAACCGCGAACACACCGATCGCGAACACGGCTTACTCAAACGCCACTGGCTTGGTTGCCGTCGCTGCTCAAGGGCCGAGTTGCAATCACGTCGACCGGTTCGCTCACCCTCGGCACGTGGCGGCGGGTTGGGCTGGTGGCGGCGCTCTGCGTGTTCGCCTGGCTCTCGAACGCGGGCTTCGCCTTCCCCGCTGAGCCACTTCGCTTCAGCCGGGATGTGCTCCCGCTGCTGGCCGACCGCTGCTTCGCCTGTCACGGTCCCGACGAGAGTCATCGCCAGGCCGACCTGCGGCTGGATCTCCGCGAGGCGGCGACCGCCAACCGCGACGCCGGCGCCGCCATTGTCCCCGGCGATCCTGCCGCCAGTGAACTGCTCCGCCGAATTGCCAGCACCGACCCCGCCGAGCAGATGCCCCCACCGGGCGGCGGGCGGAAAGCCCTCTCTCCCGCCGAGGTTGCTCGCTTCAAGCAATGGATTGGCGAAGGGGCCCCGTGGGGTCGCCATTGGTCGTTTGAACCAATCACCCGACCTGCCGTCCCGCCGGTCGACGCGCATCCCGTCGATGCGTTCCTCGAGGCCCGGCTGAAAGAGTCGGGAGAGACGCTGTCGCCTCCCGCGCCACCGGGCACGCAACTCCGCCGACTCAGCTTTGATCTGACCGGTCTCCCCCCCACGCCCGCAGAGGTCGGG
>CAIUHT010001282.1 GCA_903898975.1 uncultured Planctomycetaceae bacterium | reverse complement strand
GTTCGTGCAGGGTTATCAGAGCTTCTGGGGTGCAGTCCATTGATCGGAAAAGTGACGTAAGAAGGGAGGAGACTTCATCAGCGTCGCTTCGAACCAGGGAAGGCAAGCCCAGCCAAGGAAACCGATTCTCCACGTGCAACCCTTGTGTGAGGTTGTGTGTAACGAGAATTGTTCGGAGATTGCCTAGCGAACCGGAAAGCCTGCTTTGGAGAATCCGAAGCGATCTTGAGTCTCTCTCCTCGGAAAGTTGTTTCTGTCTGATTGTGTCGTGCTGAGCTCCGTGTCCATCATCACTGCCACGTGCCGTGACTAAGCTGGTCGCATGTTGGCCGCGATGTACCGCAATTTGAGTCGTTCGGTCTGCTGTCTTGTTCCCGATCTTGCATGGCTCAAAAGGCCAATGATGTGCGGGATTTACTGTTCCCTTTGATCAAGGATGTTCCATGTCCGAGTCCATCGCGGCCTCTTCTCAGATTGCATCGTTTTTCCAACCCAAAGGGGCGGGCAGCGAAAAAGGTGCATTGACTGCTAAGCAGCGAGCCATTTACGAGTTCATTAAGCACAAGATTCTCTCTCGGGGCTACGGCCCCACAGTCCGTGAGATTGGGGCGGGCTTCAAGATCAAGTCCCCGAATGGGGTGATGTGTCACCTCAAGGCGCTGGAGAAGAAGGGATTGATCACGCGCGAATCTGGGATGTCGCGGGCGATTCAATTGACCGAGCCGCTGCATCCGACCGCACTTCCCCTCCGCGGGGTCATCGAGGCTGGTCACCCCGTGTCGGTCGTGGAGGATCAGGAGCAGATTGATTTTTCCCACCTGTTTGAAGGGGAGGGACAGTACTGCCTGAGGGTACGCGGCAATTCGATGATCGAAGCCAACATCGCCCCGGGTGATTATGTCGTGGTTCGCAAGCAGAGGATCGCGAAAGACGGGGAAATCGTCGTAGCTCTACTGAATGGCGAAGAGGCCACATTGAAGCGATTCTATCGTGAGCCAAACCGAATCCGTCTGGAACCTGCGAATTCGACCATGAATCCAATTTACTCAGCTCACGTTGATGTCCTGGGAGTGGTGACTGGCGTGATCCGCCAGTACAGCTGACAAGCCTTCGTCTGATTCGAGTGACGCCGCGTCGCTGAGAGCGCTCTCAAACGCGGCGTCATTGTTTGTTATTCCCTATAGATTCGCGCTGTGAAGTGGACCCCGTTTTTTGGACCACGGGGCGGCCTTGCTTAGACTGAACTTTTCTGGCAGATCGGGCGTGTTTTTAATGTAACTCCCTTCTTATGTGGCCTTTGCGGCCAAAATTGCCCTACAAAATGTAGCCACGAAAAGTTCACTTTTTTCTGTTGACAATATTTGCATAGACCGTATTATCAACGATATGCCAGCCAGAAACGGTTCCGTCCACGTGGCCACTACGAGACGCGTCTACAAGGATCGCGTCTACGAGACCCATCTGCTCCGGCGGTCCTTTCGCGAGGAGGGGAAGGTCAAGCACGAGACCTTGGGCAACCTCTCGCACCTCCCCGCCGACCTCATCGACGTCATTCGCCGGAGGTTGCAGTCCGGGCAGCCTGAGGTGGCGGGAAATTTTGAAATCCTGCGGTCACTTCCGCATGGCGATGTGGC
>CAIUHT010001281.1 GCA_903898975.1 uncultured Planctomycetaceae bacterium | reverse complement strand
CGAACTGGTCGGGGTGCCGATCTCGCACGTGAAGGTCGTGCCGATGGAGATCGGCGGCGGTTTTGGCGGGAAGATCCGCGTGTACCTCGAGCCAGTCGCGGCGATCCTGTCGCGGAAGTCGGGGGCCCCGGTGAAGGTGGTGATGTCGCGGGCCGACGTGTTCGAAGCGACGGGGCCGACGCCCGGTTCGTACATGAAGGTCAAGCTGGGGGTCGATGCCCAGGGGAAGATCACGGCTGGGCAGGCGAGCATTGCGTTCGAGTCGGGGGGTTACCCGGGCTCGCCGGTCGGGGCGGCGGCGATGTGCGTCTTCGCCTGCTACGACGTGCCCCATGGCCAGGTCGATGGTTACGACGTGGTGGTGAATCGTCCGCAGATGTCGGCGTACCGGGCGCCGGGGGCGACGCAGGCGGCGTTCGCGGCGGAGACGGTCATTGACGAGCTGTGCCGGGAGCTGAAGCTGGACCCGCTCGAATTCCGGTTGCGGAACGCCGCCCGGGAAGGGACGCGGCGGATCGATGGACCGGTCTTCCCGAGGATCGGGATGGTCGAGTCGGTCGAGGCGGCGCGCGACAGCGAGCACTACCAGACGCCGAAGTCGGGGAAGCACCGCGGGCGGGGGGTCGCGAGCGGGTTCTGGTTCAACATTGGGTTGAAGAGCGTGGTGACCGCAACCCTGAACTCGGACGGGAAGGTCTCGCTGGTCGAGGGTTCGACCGACATTGGCGGGTCGCGGGCGGGCATTGCGATGCAGTTCGCCGAGACGTTGGGGATTGCGGCGGAAGATGTGGTGCCGACAGTCGCCGACACCGACAGCATTGGCTACACCGACGTGACGGGGGGGAGCCGGGTGACGTTCGCGACGGGCTGGGCGGCGTACGAGGCGGCCCGCGACATGCAGCGGCAACTGGTGGCCCGGGCGGCGCAGGTGTGGGAAGTGGACCCCGGGCAGGTGAAGTACGAAGAGGGGGGCGTGACGGGACCGGGGGGCAAGCGGCTGTCGTTTGTGGAGTTGGCCGCGGAGGTTCAGAAGGCGGGAGAACCGGTGATTGGGCGGGGGGCGGTTGACCCCGAAGGCTGTGGCGGCGCGTTTGCGACGCATGTGGTCGACGTGGATGTCGACGTCGAGACGGGGAAGGTGCAGGTGGTGCGGTACACCGCCACGCAGGATGTGGGAACGGCAATTCACCCGTCGTACGTGGAAGGGCAGATCCAGGGGGGCGTGGTCCAGGGAATTGGCTGGGCCATGAACGAGGAGTACTTCTACGACGACAAGGGAGTGATGCGGAACTCGACGTTCCTCGATTACCGCATGCCGACGGCGTACGACCTGCCGATGATTGACGCGGTGATCGTGGAGGTTCCGAACCCGGGGCATCCGTACGGGGTGCGGGGGGTGGGGGAAGTGCCGATTGTGCCGCCCCCGGCCGCGCTGGCGAACGCGATTTACGACGCGGTGGGAGTGCGGCTGCGGGAGTTGCCGATGTCTCCCCCGCGACTGTTGCCCGAGCTGATCAAGGCGGGGCTGACGAAATAGAGAGCGCGGTTGCCCGGGCTGCCAGTGGGGGCCCGGGTCCTGGGGAGCCCGGGTGCGCGCGGTGCGTATCGCCAAGGGCGAGCCTGAGAGCTTGCGCCCGATGCGGGCCGTACTGCGCTGCTGCCGCGTCTGACGGTTTTGGCTGCCAGGGGATGCGG
>CAIUHT010001280.1 GCA_903898975.1 uncultured Planctomycetaceae bacterium | reverse complement strand
CGATGACCTGCTCGCCACGGGAGGAACCTGCCTGGCGACCTGCAACCTGACCCAGCGGCTGGGAGGCCAGATCGTCGGCTGCGCGTTCGTCATCGAGCTTCCCGAACTGCACGGCCGCCAGAAACTCTCGGCCTTCGATGTGCACAGCCTGATCGAATTCGAGGGCGAATAAGCCCGCTGCCAGAGGCCCATTTCGGCGAGTTCGGTTGCCTTTCAGCGCAGATCCCCGGTCGTCCGTCGGAGCGAGTGACCATCTCCGCCACACTCGCGGCCCGTCGCGCGCCCGGTGGCACCAACCTGAGCCAGCCTTCAGCAACTGCCTGCGGCGGTTACTTCGAGCGCAACAGGTGAATCATCGCCTCCCAGGGGGCGATGTACCGGGCGAAGTCGAGGCCATCCACTGTCTGCGTTGCCTGCCCGGTCACCCCGTCCACCGCCGGGCCGTGCCGGACCAGCTCGTCCAGCACGCGCAACTGAGCCGCAGGGGAATGTTTCTCGAGCAAGTCCAGCCGGCCGCGCTGCCACGCCACCCCGGCGGCCAGCGCCTGAGCGCCCCAGTTCGAGACCCCGGCGATCACCAGGTGATCGCACCCCACGCGACAGGGCACCCGTCCCGACTGCTCGCCCGCCAGGCGGGTCGCCAGTTCCTCCCAAGGGACCCGCCCCATTCCCAGTTCGTTGCCGCCATCCCCCACTCCCACCGTGGCGAGGCGAGTGTCGGCAACCGCCTCTTCAAACAGCCGGTGCAGGTCGCCCGTATGGCGGTCCAGGGGCACACCCCGCATGTTGTGGCAGACCCCCTGTTCGGCCGGGCGAACCCGCCGGCGAAATTCCTCAAGGGGAACCGGCCCTGTCCTCGGTTGGCTGGCCAGCGATTGCTCATCGTGTGCGGGCCCCACCCGCTCGATCGCCACACAGTGCGAAACCCGCTCCGCCCGGGCCCACTCCCAGAACTGACGCCGCCACTCGTCCCGGGCCGCCGGCGAACCTGGGTCAAACTCCCCCTCGGCGGTGCGCGTGGGCCAGGGGTACTCGCGGACGCGGCCCGGATCCCAGCCCGCGGCCCGCGCTGTCGCCCGTACCGCCGGGGCACAGAGTGGGTCGGTCACCACCCATGCGGACACCTCCAGGCGGGTCAACACCTCGGCCAGCAACACGGTGCCGGGGGGACCATCGGTCTCCGCGGCTGGGGGGGTCCCATGCGGGATAAAGAACCCCGTGAACAACACCACACCGGTGGCCCGAGTGGCAAGTTCGGTGACGGCGGAGCCAAGTTCGCCCGCCGCAAGGGCCCCCCGCTCGGCCTCTCCCGCAGTCAACCCCCGGCCAGCCGCATCTTGCCGGATGATTCGCTCCAGTTCCCACAACACCCGCCGCACCTCCGAAGCAGTCACGCTGAAGCAGTCAACCGGCCGAACAGCCGCCACCTGCGGGCCGCACCCCAACACGCCCGACAGCGGTTGGCCCCGCCGTCCGACCGGCCTTAAACCTTCAAGCGCAGAACAGCCACACAGACGAAGAGTTGTCGAGCCCGGAGCGCGAGGCGACGACCGGGTGGCGGATCGCGGTCGATCGTCGCGCTGCCGGGGCGAAATTCTCACCACCGCACCGCCCGGGCACAAGCGGCCGCGGAACAGTCCCCCCTCGCCGGCGCAGCGGGTACAATCGCGGGGAGGTTACTTCGTCCCCCCTGGACCGTGCTGAACCTGCCATGTTCTCGCTGCTTTCGGCTCTGCTGCGACCGCTGGTACGACTGACGGTGGGGCTGATTGCCATCCCGCTGTTTCGCCTGTTCGCCCGCCGGGTGCTGCGGTGGGACCGGCTCGATTCCGAGCTGACCAAGGACATCGAACAATGGGTGCGCGGTGCGCTGCTGCTGCTGTTGGCCACCGCCAACTGCGAATTCCTGCTGATCGAGACGGTTCGAGCGCGGGCCCCGGCACTGGCCCCTCCCCACTCTCCCTCGGCCGAAACGCTGATCGATGCGTCCGAGGGAGAGTCCTCCACCATTCTCCCCCAGCCCGTTCCCGCGCCTGTTCCGGAACGCGGGCAGCCGACCGTCAACCCGGCGAACACCGCGCCAGGCTCGACAACACCAGTCCCGCTGGCGGCGGTCG
>CAIUHT010001279.1 GCA_903898975.1 uncultured Planctomycetaceae bacterium | reverse complement strand
TGGGGCTTGGGATCGAACGTCTCGATCTGGCTGGGGCCCCCCGAGCAGAACAGGAGGACGACCGACTTGCCCGGTCGCACCACGTGCGCGGCGTCGGCCTGGGCACGGGCGGCACACAGGTCGGCGAGGCTGAGTGAGCTCAGCCCGAGCCAGCCGGCGCGTAACCAACTGCGGCGCGACAGCGAGCCTGTCTCCCGTCCCGTGGCTGTCGAATTCCAGGTAAGCACGGCAACCCTTCCCCAAGCGAGGGCCAGAATCCCGAACGGCCAGGCAAAGCCCTGGCGCAGCGGTGATTGTGCAGTCCTGACGCGGCGACCGCCAGTCCAAAACCGCTGTTGGTCGAGTGGGCAGCCTCGAGAGGTGGAGCAAGGCCGGTTGGAAAGCGGGGCGTACGGGGCTCGGGCGCGATCAAAACGATCGGTCAGCCGAGACGAACAGCGTCAAGTGTTTCAGCCCCGGTTGGGCGTGGGAGCCAGGGGGGTGGGAGAGTGAGTGGGGCTGGCTTGGGGTTTGCTTGGACAGGAATCCAACGCGTGGCGAATTGCCGCGGCCACGATCGGGAGCGACTCGGGCTCCATGATGCGTTGGTGATCGACCCCCTTGACGACCGTGACTTCCACACCACCGCAGTAGGCATTCCAGCCCAAGTCGTGATCGACCGGATCCCAGGGGGACTGGCTGCGGGCGCGAATCAGGTGGAGGCGAGCGGCGAGCTGCCCGGGCTCGTAGGTTTCCAGCATCCGGACAAAGTGCACCCACGCCGCGGCTTCTTCGGGGGGTTCAGTGGCGCGCTCGGGGGAGAGCGACGCGTGACGCAGCAGGCGTGATCGGGTCTTTTGCACCCGACGCTTCAGGTTGCGCCACGACATGGCATGATCGTTGTCGATGACCCAGGCACTCAGATTGCCGAGGAATTCGGGGAAATGACGCAAGCGATCGCCCAGGTTCCAAGGTCGATTGGCGGGGCCGGTGTCAATGATTCCGACGTAGGCGACGGTCCGACCATGGGCTTCCAACTGGCGGGCCAACTCATGGGCCGAATGACCGCCCGCCGAGTACCCCAGCAGATGAATGGGACCGGTGGGTTGATCGAGTTCGAGGGCAGCCCGCATGGGGGCCACCCACGCGGCGAGCGACTCGTACTTCAACCGCCCTGTCGTATCCCGCTGCGGAGAGAGGCCAACGAGGGGCTGTTGCGGATCGAGCTGCCCCACCAGGTGTCGCCACAGCAGGATGTCTCCCGACGCCGAGGGGAGCAGGTAGAGCGGCCAGCGATTTCCTCCCGGCGCAATGCGCGTGAGCAAAGCCTCACCGACGTTCCGGTTCTCGGCGCTCAACAGCCGGGCGAGGTCGGCGATTGTGGGGGCCTCGAAGAGCACCTTCAGGGGGAGTTGACGCCCATGTTTTTGCGCGATCAGGGAGAACAGTCGGACAGCAAGCAGGGAGTGACCACCGAGGTCGAAGAAGCTGGTGTCGCAGTCGATCTCGGTACGGCCGAGCAGTTCGGCCCAGATCTGGGCGAGCGACTGTTCGAGGGGGGTCTGGGGCGGGCGGCCGGTCGCTGCGGGGAGCGCAACTTCCCGGGCGGCGAGCGCCCGGCGATCGATCTTGCCGCTGGAAGTGAGGGGGAAGGCGTCGCACAGCAGCACCGCCTGCGGCACCATGTAGTCGGGGAGTTGCTGGCGGAGCGCGTCGCGGAGCGTGGCAGGCTCGGGGGTGGTGCCAGGCTGCGAGATGACGTGGGCCACCAGGCGTTGCTGACCGTCGGTCGAGAGAGTGACGACCGCCCCGGCGACATCGGGCTGGGACCGGAGGAGGGTCTCGATCTCGCCCAGTTCGATGCGGAACCCGCGGATCTTGACCTGGTGGTCAATGCGGCCCAGGCAGGTGAGGGTGCCATCGGGCTGCCACCTGGCGAGATCGCCGGTGGCGTACATCCGCGGGCCGTCGGGGGTGGGGTCGAACGGGTCGTCGGTGAATCGCTGGGCGGTCAGGTCGGGCTGGCCGCGATAGCCGCGGGCGACGCCGTGACCGGCGATCCAGAGTTCCCCGACCTGGCCAGGGGGGACCAGCCGCCGGTGTTCATCGAGGATGTAGACGCGGGTGTTGTGAATGGGGCGCCCAATGGAGGTGGTGTCGGCCGTGGAGCCAACGCGGGCGACGGTGGACCAGATGGTGGTCTCGGTGGGGCCGTAGACATTCCAGAGTTCAGCGACGCGCGGCGCGAGATCGTCGGCGAGATCGGCGGAGAGCGCCTCGCCGCCGCAGAGCGCCTTGAGGGGGTGAGCGGGGCGCCAGTCGGCCTGCAGCAGCATTCGCCAGGTGGCGGGAGTGGCCTGGGCGAGGGTGACGCGATGGCGGTTGATGAGCTGACTGAGCCGGGCGGGATCGAAGACGGCGTCGGCCTCGGCGAGGACGAGGCGGGCCCCGCAGACGAGGGGCAGGAACAGCTCGAGAATCGAGATATCGAAGGTGAAGGTGGTGATGGCGAGGACAGC
>CAIUHT010001278.1 GCA_903898975.1 uncultured Planctomycetaceae bacterium | reverse complement strand
TTCCCTTTTTCAACAACGCGTCGTGCTCGGACTGCAGCCTCTGGACCAGGCTTTGGGCCAGCGGCGCAAACTCGTCGTGGATTATCGACCACGCCTTGTTGACGGTGTTCTGAACAGCCAGGTTCAGTGCCTTGGCGTTCATTGCCGACAGATCTTTGAAGTCGCTCTCGAGGTGTCCGATCAGCTCCTCGCTCTCTTTCGTTCTTCCCTCATTCGCCTGGCCGCTGCTCCGGCGGGCGACATGGTCCTTGAGCGTTCGCAACTGCTGTGTGGCCAGGGCGATCTGTTTGTCCGACGCGGCCGATTCGGTCTGCGATTCACTGTCCTCGATCGACAGGACCGCATTCTTCTGATGTCGCACTCCCGCCAGGATGGTCAGGTGCACCTTCGAGGCCAGGCTCTTCCGCTCAATCGTCTCTTCCACCAGTCGTTTGAAACGGTCATTGAACTGCTCAAGGGCCCCGACCGCCACCACCCCCACCAGCAGCAACACGGCCAGCAGCGACAGGGTCAAGACCAGCATCTTGGTCACGAGTTTCAGGTTGGACATGTCAGCAGCCCATCGTTCGAAAGGGTAATCGCACGCTCCACCCACGGCAAAAACCGTCGGGGGTCAAGGACCGCCAGCAGCTCCTCGGGAAGCTGACAGCGGCGACAAATCAGGTCGTCCCCCCCCCGGATCGGGTCGGGGGAATCGCAGGTTGGGGTTGGTTCGTCCCGCAGCCCCTCGGCGAACACAATCTCGCCCAGTTCATCCACCAGCACCCCCAGGGCCGGGGCCACCGTGGGGTGAATCAGCACCAGCCGACGGTCGCGGACCGGGGCCGGGCCCGGGAGCGCCAGCAGCACCCGCAGGTCGAGCGCGAGATGAATCTGCCCCCGGATGCTCACGCAGCCCGCAATGGCGGCCGGCGCCCGGGGAATTCGTGTGCAGTCGGTGAGCGGGCTGATTTCCCGCACCGTTTCCAGCGGCAGGCCGTACAGCCGGCCGTTGAGGCGGAAGGTGCAGTAGCCCCTCGAAGGGGTCTGCGGGTCCCAGGAAGTCATGGCCTCTCCTCCCGGAACGCGCCGCCGCGTGCTCCACTGTTCGCCAGCATCCGCCGCACGGTCGCAATCAGCCGGTCGTGGTCCAGTTTCTCTTCGAACTCATCGAAGCCGCAGTCGCGGGCCCGGGCTTCGTGTTCGCGTTTCGAGAGCGACGTCAGGGCCAGCAGCGGCAATCGGTACCCCAGTTCGCGGGCCTGGCGGGCCACCCCCCAGCCATCCAGGCCGGGCATCTCGATGTCGCAGATGATCAGGTCGAACCGTTCCTCCCGCAGCCGGGCCAGCCCGTCGTTCCCGTCGACCGCCGTCTCGACACTCCAACCCTCGGCTTCCAGGTACCGCCGAACCACCTCGCGGAAGAACGCGGTGTCATCGATCAGCAGCACCCGGCTGGACCGCTCGCGCTCCGGCCGGGTCTCCGCCTGTGGCACACCGCCAAAGACCTGCTCGCGGATGTGCTGCAGGTGCAGGAACAGCGTCATGCGATCGCGGATCAGCGCGCTCCCCAGGATGCCGGGATGTCCCGGCGGCGGGGGCTGCAGATCGACCATCAGCGTGTCGGTGTCGATGATCCGCGAGGCCAGGATCCCGAATGGCTCGGACACAAACTGCGGCAACAGCAGGAACATCGGCGTCACCCGCTCGGCGGGCGAGACGTTCAGCACCGCGCTCAGCCTGATGACGCGGGTCGAGACACCATCGACGGTCAGGAATTCGGCGTCCTGGATCCGCTCGATCCGGGTGGGGTCCACCATCACCAGCCGCCGGATCTGCACCAGCGGCAGGGCGAAGCGCTCATCCGGACCCGACTCGAACAGCAGCACGCGATGGACGTCACGCGGATCGCGGGCCGCCGGGGCCGAGCCTGGGGCCGGGGTCGGTTTGCCTCCCCCACTGTCGTCGCCCGACTCCAGCACGCCAGCTCGCCGGGCGATGCCTTCGAGGCTCGCAATCAGGGCGACCCGGCCATCTCCCAGCAGCGCGGCTCCGCCATACACCCCTAGTCGCCGCAGCGCTGGGTGCAGCGGCTTGATCACCACCTCCTGGGTTCCCAGCACCTCGTCGACCAACAATGCGAACTGTGTGCCCCGAGCTCGCACCACCAACAGGTGTTGCAGGGGAACCGACGGGACCCGCTGGCGAATTACCGTCACGGCGCCGGCGGCTGGCGCAGACTCGGCAGGCCGCAGCGCGTCGGCGGTCCCCGCTGGGGAATCCGGGTGCCCACTCGCTGTTTCGACCGGCGTGTCCGTGGGGGCCAGTCCCAGCAGTTCGGCGTACCGCACCACGGGCAGCAGTTTCCCCCGCAGCCGGTACATTTCCGTACGGTGCGCTGTTTCAATCCGGGTCGGCCCGTCGGGACGCAGGCAGGCAATTTCCTCGAGGTCGCGCTGGGGAATGAGAAACCGCTCCCCCGCCACCCGCACCAGCAGGCACGGCAGGATCGCCATCGTCAGCGGGACCCGCAGCCGGATCGCTGTCCCCTGCCCGGGAATCGAGTCGATGGTCAGGGAACCATCCAGCTGTTCCACGTTCGTCCGCACCACATCCAGCCCGACCCCTCGCCCCGAGATCTCGGTCACCTGCCGCGCGGTCGAAAACCCCGGTTGCAGCACCAGCGCCAGCAGTTCGCGAGGGGGAAGCCGGTCGAGTTCCGCGGCGGTCTTCCACCCCAGGGCCAGCGCCTTCGCCCGCACCCGCTCGGGGTCGATCCCCCGTCCATCGTCCCGGATTTCCAACACCACCTGTCCATCGGCGGGGGTCGCCGCCAGTGTCAGCCGGCCCGTCGCAGGCTTGCCCGCGACCAGCCGTTCGTCCGGAGTTTCAAACCCATGGTCCAGGCTGTTGCGGACCAGGTGGTTGAGCGGGTCCGACAGCAGTTCCAGGACGGTCTTGTCGAGTTCGACGGCGGTCCCTTCGGTCACCAGTTCGACCTGTTTGCCCAACTGCCGGGAGAGATCGCGGATGAGCCGGGGGAAGCGGCCAAACAGCGAACCCACTGGCTGCAGCCGGGTCTTCAGCACCGCTTCCTGGAGCTGCGAGGTGACCCCACTGAGGCGCTGAATGAGGGCCCGGTTGGCCGGGGAGTTGTCGAACGCCTGCAGTGTCTGATTGCGCACCAGGGTCAGTTCGCCCACCAGGTCGACCAGGCGGTCGAGCAGTTCAACGCGCACCCGCAACGCCTCGGTCCGCGAGACCTCGACCGCCGCGGCAGCCCCGGGGGGATTGCCACCGAGCCCCGAACTGATCGCCTGGGCGGAAGGCGTCGCGCCGCCTGGCTGGGGTGTTGGCGCAGGAACGCGGGGCCGATCCGAAAGACCACTGCCCCCCGGCGTCGAGGCCGAAACAGAAGGGCGCCCGCCAGGAGAGGGCGTTGAAGTCGGGCTGAATGCGGCGGAGTCGGGTTCGGTGGGATGAGGGATCGCCGACCGTCTCACTTCCCCAGAGAATACAGGCTCTTGAGTCCGGTCCACTGGGTGGGTGGGCTGGGGTAGGACTTCGTGAGAGCGGGCTTCGTGGGGCTGGGGTTCAGGTTCGCCCAGGGCACTCCACTGCGACTGCCACTGGGGGAGGTCTCTCAGGGCCGAGACCCACACCGAGGGATCAATCTTCGCCGGGCGTTCGCCGTGCAGCCAGACCGGCCCCAGGGGGAGTCCAGCGGTGAAGTTGCTGGGGGGAAACTCCAGGCGGGGACTGTTCAAGCCCCCCACTTGCGCCAGCCGCGACAGCAGGGCCGGCAGCGAGAGCCCGGTGGCCTCACAGGCGGCGTCGAGATCGATGGCCAGCACCTGGCGGGGGTCGGCCTCGCGAATCTCCTCGGGACTCCACAGATCGGGCCACCGGGCCTGCAGTTCCGCGGCCGACAGCGGGGTGACCAGCCGGGCGTGCCACCAGAGCGGTGCCGCGGTGAGGGGGGCCGAGAGATTCTCGCCACTTGGCTCGATCCGGCAGTACGTGAGCGTCCCGAGTTGCGACAGCGCCCGCAGGAATCCCGGGACGTTGGTGGACGGTGGTCCCGAGAAGCGGGTCAGATCAACGCGAAATTCCAGGGCCCGGAGGGTGGACTGACCCGCAGGAGCCGAGGTTGCCAGGGCGGGAGACGGGGCGGCTGTGGCGGGGTTCAGCCGGTGCCAGAGGGTCTCCCATCCCGGGTGGAGCGGCTGGTGAGGCTGCTCGACCAGGTGCGTCAATTGATCGCGCGCGGCCAGCAGTGTCTCGATGGTGAGGGCCGGCGGCCGGCCCGCCTCCCGCCGGGAGCTCTCGAGCAGCGTCTCCATTGCGTGGGCGAGATCGCGGATCGCCATCAGCCCCAGGAACCCGGCATCGCCCTTGAGCGAATGGATGGCCCGCAGCGCGCGATCGACGTGCGAGCTCAGCAAGCCCGCCTGCGGTTCACTTTCGAGCGCCAGCAGTGCCTGCTCGAACGCCGCGAGATGCTCGCGGGCCTCGAGGGTGAATTCGCGCAATGAGGCAGCCATCAGCGCGGCTCTCCCGCGAGGTGCCCCAACCCGACCAGCGGGAGCAGTTCCTGCAGCGTGGCCGAGACCGGGGCCAGGCGGAGGGTCCGCGACAGTTCGGCACAGTGCCGCTCGGCGGCGACCAGGAACGCCAGGCCCGCAGCATCGAAATCTTCAGTCGCCGAGCAATCGAGGGTGATGACCGCCGGGCCAAAGGCGAGCGTGGCCAGCACCTGGCGGCGGGTCAGTTCCGCCGACTGGCGATCGAGCCGGCTGGGACAGATCACGGTCGCGTTCGAGAGCCCGTCACTGGTGCCCGGTGCCGACGTGACGGGGCTGGGTGCCGCCGTCGGCAGGCTCGGCGGGGCATGTGGAGCACTGGCCTGTGAGGCCAGGCCCCCGTTCGCCGCAGAGGCCCCCCCCGGGTTCGCGGCAGCGAATTCCGGAGCGACCGGGGGCAGGGATCCGGAGCCCGAGGGAATCGCAGCCCAACCGGTGGCGGGGGACGTGGGGAGCGTGGGGAGCGTGGGGGCGGTGTGCGGCGCAGTGGCCACGGTCGGCGTGTGCGCTGCGTGGCCGACTGCCGGCGAAGAGGTCGAAGTCGA
>CAIUHT010001277.1 GCA_903898975.1 uncultured Planctomycetaceae bacterium | reverse complement strand
CGGCGATGAGGCACTCGCGGGCGCAACCGGGCTGAAAGTGTAGCGGCGACCCGCTGGCCACGCAGCCGGGCGGGGGGCCCTGGCCCCGCGCGGCGGGTGGTTGTCCTCCCGGGGACCCGGGGTATACTCGGGCGATGCACAACGCCTTCCCTCGCTGGCTGGCCGTGGCATTCTGGGCGACCAGTCTCCCGGCCTTGACCCCCCGTGTCACTGTCGCAGCGCCCCCGACCTGGGAGAGCGTGGCGACCGTTCTGAAAGCGCACTGCGTGCAGTGCCATGGCCCGGCGTTGAAGGAGTCGGGGCTGAACCTGGCCAGCCCCGCCGGGCTGAGGCAGGGAGCGCAGAGCGGCCCGGTCGTTGTGCCGCACGACATCGATGCCAGCCGGTTGTGGCAGCGGGTCCGCGACAACGAAATGCCCCCCGAGGAGCCGCTCCCGGCTGCCGAGCGAAAGCTGCTGCAGGCGTGGATCGAGGCGGGGACCCCTGGTCTGCCCGCCGGGAACGCCCCCAGTGGGGCGGCCGACCACTGGGCGTTCCGGCCTCTCGCCCCGCTCCCGCTTCCCCGGCCCGGGCAGGTGGTGGATGAGGGGACGGCGATCGATGCGTTTCTGCAGGCCCGGCTGGAACGTGACGGGCTGGGGCTGGGCCCGGTCGCCGACCCGGCGACCCTGCTGAGGCGGGCGTCGCTGGTCTTGACCGGACTCCCCCCGACTGTCGAAGAGCTGGAGGCGTGGCTGGCCGACACGGCACCCGGAGGCTGGGAACGGCAGGTGGACCGCCTGCTGGCCAGCCCGGCGCTGGGCGAGCGGTGGGGCAAGTACTGGCTCGATGCGGCGGGCTACGCCGACTCGAATGGCTATTTCAACGCCGACAGTGACCGCCCCCTGGCGTGGCGGTACCGCGACTGGGTGGTCAGGGCGGTCAACGCCGACCTTCCGTTTGATGAGTTCCTGACCCTGCAGTTGGCGGGGGATGAATTGACGCCGCACCAGTCGGGTGAGCCGGCGAGCGAGGAGCTGATCGACCGGTTGATCGCCACGCACTACCTGCGGAACGGGCAGGATGGAACGGGCGAAAGCGACGGCAACCCCGACGAAGTGCGAGCCGACAAGTACTTCGCGCTCGAGTCGTGCCAGCAGAACGTGATCTCATCGGTGCTGGGGCTGACCATTCAGTGTGCCAAGTGCCACGATCACAAGTTCGAGCCGATCACGCAGGTCGATTACTACCGGCTGCAGGCGGTGTTCTTCCCCGCGTTTCCGATCGAGAACTGGAAAAAGCCGAACGAGCGGGTCCACTTCGCCCCCCGCGCGGGCGAGACGGAGGAGTGGCAAGCCGCGCTGGCCGCGCTCGATGAGCAACTGGCCCGCGACCGGGCGGCCCTGAAGGGGGTGCTGCGGACCGACCGGCCCAAGGGGGAGGTGCTGTTCGCCGACGATTTTTCGGGCGACAAGCTGGCTCCCCGCTGGAGTCCCCGCGCGCCGGGGGATGAGCGCCCGGCGGGGAAGGTCGCCGTGCAGGTGGATTCGCCCAACCGGCCCGGAGCGTTTGTGCGTGACGGGGGGCTGGTGATCGCCGAGGGGAACACGGAGGGGGACAGTGTCCTGTCGACGCAGGGGGCGATTGACTGGCGTCCGTCGCCGGTCGGGGCGTCGGTGCAGGTGACGTTCGATCTGGTCGACAACAAGTTCGATGAAGCGGGGTCAGCCGCCGAGCGGGTGGGCTATCTCATCGCCCTGCAGAACTTCGACGACAGTGGCCCGACCCCCGGGGGGAACCTGCTGATCGACGGGCATCCTGCGGCCAGCAGCAGCGTGCACCTGGACTATCCCGGGACGGACTCGAAGTCGGCGGGGGCGATTGGCACGACGGGGTATCAGCCCGGGCGGAATTATGGTGTCCGCATCACGGCGCTCAACAGGGGACGCGTGCGGCTCCGAGAGATGAACGGCCCGGGCCCCTTCTGGCCTGCTCCGCAGGCTTGAGGCCAGGACGAACCCCAATCCGAATCCACACAGCACTCCCTTCCAGAATGTCGGAAGAGAGTCGCTCATGGTTCCAATCAGCCACAAAGCTCCCCCGCCGAGCAGCAGCGTGAAAACGTCACGCAGTGAGAAATCACTGGGAACAAAGGACCGATGCCCGGGCATGCCGTTGGTCTCCTGTGGCCCCCTCGGGGCAAAAGTGGCCAGCGTTGCGGGAAGTGACCGGGTGAACTGCTCGGGGCTGTGCCCAGGCCGGGCGGGGAGCATCAACGGCCCACGGACTGCTGCGAACACTATTTGCGACGGAGCCGGAATTCGAACGCCTGCGCGGGTTCTCCCGCCCCGTCCGATTTCGGATTCACCGACACAGTGTCGAACTTGATCGTCTCCATGCTGCGTCCCAAACCATCCATTTCCTGCTTGATTCTCGGCAGGTCGAGCTTGGCAAATTCGCCCTGCACCTCGAGCGAGCCGTCGGGGCGATAGGTGATGATCACCGGGGAGGAGGGGGCCTCGCCACAGTACGACTCCAACTGCCATTCGCCCACCATATTGGCCACGGCGTTGGAACCGGCGACAGCGGGGGCGGTCGGCTTCGCGGATGGCGGGGCGGTCTCGCCGCAACCAACCAGCGCGACGAACAGCCAGGCAACTGCAGTCACACGTCCCATGAATTCGTCTCCCGGACACCCTAAAAACAGACCGGATAGGCATCGAGGTTATCAGCCCACCAGTCCTTGTCAACCGGGGGACAAAAAAGCTGTCAGGACTGAATGGCACTGCCGCTTGTGCTGTATGACGTTATGGCGACTATTGCGAAGGCGCCGGCCAGTCGTCGACCGTCACACCCACTTCGTATCGCGAGTTGCCCGGGGCTGGGCGTTCGCGCGCAGCGTCAGACACCCCCGGTGCGAGGGTCTGTTGGCGGCTGAAAAGGTTTCAGGCGGCTGAAAAGGTGTCAGGACTCTTTCCCCAGTCTCTGACACCTCTCCGGGCTCCCAGCCCTCTTTCAGCCACTTCCCTTTTTCGACTCGTTCTGAATCGCCTTGATTGCCCCGTGGTCCGCGATTTCCCGCGCGAATTCGGTGCTCATGTAGCGGGCCCGAGGCTGAATGCCTACGCCCTCCCTTGCCAGGTCGAGCCGGTCGGCGTCCCAGCAGGTGCCGATTGTCGGGTCGTCGCTCAACTGGCCATGCGTATGCCATTCGCAGGCGTAATGCAGCAGCTCGAAATGCTGGTCGCTGATCTCATACAGCACGCCCCGCAGGCTGGTGGCGTAGGCGGCTCCCGCCGCGCCGTGGGTATCGTCCCAGTCGTCATGGGTGCGCCGCGAATCGTGGAACACCGCAAACAGCCGCACCACCTCTTCAATCGCCCCGCTCCGCGTCGCCAACAGCAACCCGTTCCGCTCCACCCGCCGCCAGTGCGACGGCCCGTGAATCGAATTGCTGGCGCAGGGAAACTCCCGCGTCACATGCTCCCAGATCCGCTCCCAGTCGATTGCCATTGCCACCAGCCCCCCTCGCGAACGATACGAGCCCGCAGGCAACACAGCCCCGTCGCCATGGTTCCCTGTCGTGGCCGGCGAGGCTGCGCCGTTCGCCCGGGCCACCGGTTGTCTGCCTCCGCACCATAACAGGCGGCCTGTCGACCAGCTACTTCAGCCCGCTCGAGCCCTTCAGCGCTCCCCCGGCACCAATCAGCTCGGGATGCCGGGCGATCTTGTCGGAAAAGACCCGCAGGTCCTTCATCACCAGTTCCAGGTTCCGCATCACGGTCGTCAGCGAAGAGAGCGTCTGCTCGGTGCTCCGGTAGAGCTGCGGGTCGCGCATCAGCAGGGCCAGCGTTCCCTCCTCGCGCGTCAGCCCCTTCGAGAACTGGTTGAGCTCGCCCGAAAGCTGCTCGAGGTTCGCGAACACGTTGTCGAGCCGGGTCACAATCGTCGTGCTCTTGCGGGCCAGCGGGGCGGTCGCGTCGCTGATGTTCCCCAATGCCGAGTTCGCCTTGTCAACCGCCGACGCGATCGACGCAATGGTCTCCCGCGTGTCGTCAATCAACTGCGGCATTTGCGACAGGCTCCGCTTCAGGTTCGCCTGGTTCTCCGGGTCGCGCAGCATCGCGTTCGCGCTCTCGGTCGCCCGCGTGAACTTCCGCAGCGACTCGATCGACTCCGCAATCACCGTCTCCAGGTTGTCGCGGTTTGTGTCGACCAGCGAGTTGATGTTCTTCCCCACCTTCCGCCATTCGCCACTTGTCGACTCAAAACTCGCCAGCGTGGTCTTCACATCGCCACTCAGCCGGGTCACCAGTTCCACCGGGTCCTCGGCGGCCAGGCCCTCCAGCTGCGCTCCTGGCAGCATCTTCTCGGTCGCTTCGCCCGGGGCGAACTCCACGGTCGCGTCCCCCAGCAGGGACCGCGTCAGCGTTGCCTGGCTGTCGGCCTGCAGCGGGAACTTCTCGCGGATCTCGAGCACCAGGTCGACTCCGCCGCGATGGTCGTCAAACAGCACTTCGCTGACCGCGCCAATCAGCACGCCGCTCTTCCTCACCGGGGTCCCCCGCGTCACCGAAGGAGCCTTCGCGAAGTGCACCGTCACACGGTACTTCCCCTGCCAGAAGCTGTTCAGCTCGCCAAACCGCACAATCAGCCCGGCGGTCGCCAGCAACGCGGCCAGCGCCACCAGGCCCACCCGGAATTCCATCTGTCGCTCGGTCATGCGGTCCCGTCCTGGCTCGCGGCCATTTCCTGCAGACGCTCACCCGCCTGCCCATGCACAAACTGGTACACCCGCGGGTCCGCCGCGCTGAACGCCTCCGCCGGGGTCCCGTCAAAGATGATCTGCGACTCGTCCGGCCCCAGCCGCGGGAGCGGATACAGCATGATCACCCGATCAACCGTCCGCCCCACCGTCACCATGTCGTGCGTCACCACGATGCTCGTGATCGGGTGCCGCTCGCGGGCCTGCAGGATCAACTCGTTGATCACATCGCTCATGATCGGGTCGAGCCCGGTCGTGGGCTCGTCGTACAGCATCACCTCGGGCGACAGGGCCAGGGCCCGGGCCAGCCCGACCCGCTTGCGCATCCCGCCACTCAGCTCGGCGGGCTTCTTCCCCGCCGCCACTTCGGGCAGCCCCACGTCCCGCAGCCGGTCCCGCACCACCCGGGCAATCTCCGGCTCCCGCATCCGCGTGTTCTGCCGCAGTCCGAACGCCACGTTGTCGGCGACCGTCAGGCTGTCAAACAGCGCCGCCTGCTGAAACACGTAGCCGAACCGCAGCCGCTCGGCGGTCAGCTCCCGCTCGCTCCGTCCCGCATGGTTCCGCCCGTCGAACCACACCTCTCCCTGCGAGGGGGCCAGCAGGGCAATCATGAGCTTGAGGGTCACGCTCTTCCCGCAGCCACTTTCCCCGATGATCGCCACCGACTCGCCCCGGCGAATCGTGAAGCTCACATCGCGCAGCACCGCCTGTCCGCCAAACCGGCGGTGCACTCCGCGGAACTCGATCAGGGGTGCTGCCTCAACCACGGTCGCCCGCTCCTAGTACATGCTCGTCGACATCAGGTTCAACAGCGGGTAGATCGCATTCAGCAGGATGCCCAGCAAAAAGTCGAGCACCAGGATGGCGACGAAGCCATAGACAAACGCCTGCGTCGCCGCCCGCCCCACCCCCTCGGCTCCCGCCCGGCACGCAAACCCCTGGTGGCACGCCACCACCGCGAGAGCCCCGCCGAAGAAGATCGACTTGATCAGCCCCCCCGCCAGGTCGAACCAGTTGATGAAATCCTCGGTGTGCTGCCAGTAGTGGTGCGAATTCACCCCGCAGACCTGCGTCGAGAAGAACCACCCTCCCAGCACTCCTGCGGCATCGGCCAGCACCGTCAGCAGGGGCACCATCACCACGCACGCCACGAACCGGGGGACCACCAGGTAGTGCATCGGGTTCGCACCCAGCACCCGCAGCGCGTCGATCTGCTCGGTGATCTTCATCGTTCCCAGCTCGGCGGCCAT
>CAIUHT010001276.1 GCA_903898975.1 uncultured Planctomycetaceae bacterium | reverse complement strand
CGATGCTGCTGCTGAACGGGCTGGTGGGCGATTTCTCGGTGGCTGTCCAGCGGAAGGATCGGCCTGAGGCACTGTCGACGCTGTTTTACCTGCCACCGACTCCCAACGTCACCTACTCGGCTCCCCTGATGCGAAAAGCCGAGCAGACCTTCTTGACCGGGCATTCGCTCGACCCCGTCGAACGGACCTTGCTGACGGGGGGATTGGTGGAAGCAGGATGTCAGTCGATGGCCGCCGGACAGAAACTGCTGCCGACACCGCACCTCGAGGTCCGCTATCAAGCCCCAGAGAGATCACTCCGCGCCCGCCAATAGCTATTCATGCGCACACACTGCTTAAGGAGCACCTGAGAGGCCTTCGATGGCCCCTGCGCGATACGTGTCTTCGAGCCATTCCATCGAGCGGTCGAGCCCCACCGAGGCATTGAAAAACCATCACTGACCTTCATTTTTTTCTTGCCTTCAGGACGACAGACGGGTAGCGTGGAACCATCGGAACGAGATGAGCCCGTGGATGTGTAGGCTTGGCAATGTCCCAACCGCAGAAAGACTTGCAGATCGCAACTGAACCGCCTTTGACGGCGGAGCAGGGCCTGTCTGTTTTTCGCGACGAATTGCGTGCCGGTCGGCAACCCGAGATCGAACGCTATCTCTACCGCACACCGCACGATTGCCATCCGGGACTGCTCGAAAAGCTCCTCACGGCGGAGTTGCAGGAGCGGCAGCGGCGGGGAGAGCCCATCTCTGTGGCGGGGTACATCTCCCGGCTTCCGCAGTTCGCGGCAAGTATCCCGGAAATCGCCTCCCGGGCCCTGGACCTGGCGGCTCGTGAATCCTGGGAGGAGCCCGGCCCACACGACACCACCAAGGTGTTCGTCGCCGAGAATCCCCCCGCGAAACCGTGGCCTGTCGCTCCCGGACCAGTGCCCGATGAGTTCCCACGCGGCCCGGGCATCATTCAGCCCCTTCTGGCGGCCGCCCCACCGCTTCAAATCTCCGAACGCCCCCAGCCTGTGGCCAAGCCCTCCACAGAGTCGTTGCCAACGCGGGTGGGCAAGTACGAAGTCGTTCGACAATTGGGCAAAGGGGGGTTTGGAGCGGTCTATCTCTGCCATGATCCCGATCTCGACGACGAAGTCGCGGTCAAGGTGTTGCGACCCGAGAAGAACACCGACAACCTGCTGAAAACGCTGCGCGATGAGGGGCGAAAAAGTCGGCAGCTGCACAACAGGGGGGCACGGGTCGTTCCGGTTCTGGACACCGGGACCGATCAGTTTGGCTCCCCGTTCATGGTCATGAAGTTCATGCAGGGCGGAGCCCTCAGCGAGCAGCTCCGTAAGCGGGGTGCCCACACTTGGCAGGAGGCGGTGCAGATCATCGTCGACCTGGCCCGCACACTGGCGATCTTACACGCCGAGGACATCTATCACCGCGACATCAAGCCACTGAACATTCTGCTGGATGACAGGGGCCAGCCCCACCTCGCCGACTTTGGACTGGCAGCGCGAATCGAGTCGCTGGAGTCGGACGGTTCTGGGCACTCCCCGGGTTACGCCTCGCCCGAGCAGGTCCTGTACGGGCCGAGCCGAATCGACGGCCGCAGCGACCTCTACAGCCTCGGGGTGGTCTTTTACGAGCTTTTGACCGGCAAACTGCCCGTTGAGTACCAACGCCGTGTGAAGGGGGACTACGAGCGCCGGGTAAGTGATCCAGGGATAGTGATCCCGCCAGTCCGTCAGCGCAAGCCGGAGGTGCCCGAAGCAGTTGCAGCCTTGTGCGAACGCTGCCTGAAATGGGACCGCACCGAGCGCCCTCAGGCGGCGGCGGACTTGGTGGAGGCACTGGGGCGATTTCAGCCGATTCAAACTTCGGGATATGACCGTTCAACCCATCAACCTAGCCTGTCGGACCGCAGCAGACTCTATGGCCTGGTAGTGCTAACAGTGACTGTGATTGGGGGCCTAGGCTTGATATGGCACGTTCCAAGACCCCTTCAGACTGCCGCACCCCTTGAGGTCCAGGGTCAAGTGACGGTCGGTACACCTCCTATAGATCAGTTACTGAACTTCAAGTCTGAGGTTCGACTTACGACCAACCAATCCGACCATGGTCAGGATCTCGTCATCAAGGATCCTGATTCCCCAGCCGTCACAATTATTGCGGCCCGCGAGATGCTGTTCTGCATGGGTTCCGTGCCAAACGATAGCAACCGCCATGTTCTCTCAGGACGACTTCTCCTCAACAATCAGGCCCTCCTCACCGGCACCGAAAAGATCGGGCTGTTCTTCGGATTAAAATCGAGAATTGAGGCCCGCCAGGGTAGCGCTGGGGAACTCAAGCGGGAATTCTACGTCATCGCGTTTGAAAAGCATCTGGGCGATGGCCACCAACTTACCGTCATACTTTATCGATGCGTGCAGTATGCCCATCAGCCCATCCAGTATGCTCGAGTCGCGACTTTGAAGGACCGAATCGACACAGGAGCAGCCTTCGACATGGCGGTCGAGTGGCATACAGACACTATCAAAAAGCTCTCGATCGGAGGGTCAGACCTCATCGTCAGCAATTCCAAAGGTTACGCCGGCGTCACCGATTCCTCTTTAGGCCTCGAGGGTGAATTTGGATTGCTCGCCAAAGAATCCATGTTTCAGATTACTCTGGACGGAGCTGTTGTCGACCGCTGAATATGTAAGGAATTACACACAACCCTTCTCTGACGTCGTCGCCACAAGGAACTTCTCATGCTCGGCTGCACTATCGTTCGAACGGCCCCTGACCCATCCACTCCGAACCAAGAAGTTACGTTGACGGCTTCTAAACACGAAGGGGTCTATGCGATAACTTGT
>CAIUHT010001275.1 GCA_903898975.1 uncultured Planctomycetaceae bacterium | reverse complement strand
GGGCCTCGGCCTGGGCGCGGGCCCGGGGATCGAGCAGGTTGGGATCGCTGGGTTCAATGGACGCGACGATCTGGCCGGGCTTCACCCGGGCGCCGGGTTTGAATCTCACCCGTCCCAGCTTGCCCGCCAGGGGGGCCGAAACCATGAACTTATCGCGGATGCGGGTCCGGCCGTCCTCTTCGACGGTGACCTGCAGGGGGGCGATGGTGGCGGCGGCGAGGTCGACGGGGACCGGCTTGGGCAGCAGGGCGTAGACCAGTCCCCCCGCCAGCAGGGTGAACAACCCCAGGCCGAGCAGCCGTTTGATCCAGAGCTTGAACACAGTCAACTCACTCGCGGGTTTTGAGGACGGCGATCAGGTCGAGGTGATCGAGTTGCCGACGGACCAGCGCCCCGGAAATCAGTGCCGAGCTCAGCACGACCGACACCGAGACCCCCAGCGTGTGGGGGGAGATCACGAACGGAATGCGATACATCTCGCTGTTGAGAAAGAAGCAGACGAGGCGCACGACGGCGAGTCCGCAGACGACCCCCAGGGGGATGGCGGCGAGTGTGAGTACGGCCAGTTCGCCCAGCAGAATGTAGCTGATTTCCCCCCGTGTCAGCCCCAGGACCCGCAGGCTGGCCAGCTCGCGGCCGCGCTCGGAGAGGGCAATCCGGGTGGTGTTGTAGACCACCCCCAGTGCGATCACGCTGGCAAAGATCACGTTGAAATACTGCAGCTGCAGCAGGTTTTCCATCACGGTCCGGCGGAAGCTGTCGATCGACTCGCGTTTGACCCCGACGTTCGCCGCCCGCGGGTTCTCGCGGAGCTCGTCGTAGAGTTCATCGGCATGGGCACTGTCGATCAGCAGGTTGGCTTCCGAGAACGAGTTCCCCTCGCGCATCAGCCGGTTGAGCGACCGCAGGTTCATGTAGGCGAATGTCCCCAGGTTCTCGGTGATCAGCCCGGCGAGCGGCACCTGGACGATCCGCCGGGTCCCCTGCAGGAACTCAATCGTCACCTCCTGTCCCACCTCGAGCCCCAGCACCTGGGCCAGCTTTTCGTTCATCACCACTCCCTCCTCGGGCAGGGGGACGGTGCGGCCCGACTCATCGACCAGGTTGTTCAGCACGGGCTGATCGACCAGGCCCTGGATCAACGTCCGCCGGACGATGTTGTTGTGGCGAAATCGCACCAGCACCATGCGTCGGGGTTCCACCAGCAGCACCCCGGGCAGGTGCTGCAGTTCGTAGATTCCCTGCCAGGAAGTCGACTCGTTCAGGGTCAGCCGCACATGCTGGCGCTCGGAGACTTCGAACTGCTGTGTCAGCAGGTGCCCCAGCGAATCGGCGGGGAAGCGGCCGATCAGCTGGACGGCGACCGCCATCGCGATCCCGAACATCGAGAAGAACGACTTGAGGGGCCGTCGTTCGAGATGCCGGAGGATCATCTTGGCGGCGGGCGAAAACCAGCCCCGCAGGCCCAGGCGTTCGACCAGGGTCGGGCGGAAGGAGGCGGGGGGCTCGGGACGCATCGCCTCGGCTGGAGGGAGTTGCACCGCCTTGCGGATGACCCCCAGCGTCCCCAGCGCGGCCGCCCCCAGGCTGACCAGCAGCGCCAGGGCGATGATTCGCGGAGGCAAGGAGAACAGCAGCAGCGGGAACTTGTAGATCAGGGCGTAGAGCCCGGTCAGGTGCCGACCCAGCAGGCTGCCCACCCCGCACCCGAGCAGCACGCCCAAAATCACCACCAGCAACACCAGCTTGAGGTAGTGGATGCCGACTTCGCGGTTGGTATAGCCAAACGCCTTGAGCGCCGCGATCTGCTCGCGCTGCAGGGCGACCTGCCGGGAGAGCACGACGTTGAGCAGAAAGGCGGCGACCGAGAGAAACAGGCTGGGGACAATCGTCCCCATGCGGGCGAGTTGCTTGATTTCGTCCGACAGGAAGCGGTGCGAGATCTGGTCTTGCCGGGTGTGCGCCCCGAGGCCGCCATACGGTGCGAGCAGCAGGTCGAGGTCTTCGATGACCTGCTGCGGCGAGGCCCCGTGCATGAGCGACATCGTGACATCATTGAAAGCCCCCTCCATGTTGAAAGCGGCCGAGAGGGCCCGCCGGCCCATCCACAGGATTCCAAACCGACGGTCATCGGGGACGAGCGAGCCGAGGCGAATGGTGTAGATGTACTCGGGCGAGAGGACCGTCCCCACGATGCGGAGGGGCTTTTTGCGACCGTTCAGGATGGCGGTCACGCGATCGCCCAGCTGGTAGCCATTGGTTTTGGCGAAACCGTCGGTCACCAGCACCTCGTCATCCCGACCGGGCTCGATGTAGCGGCCCGACATCAGGTGGAGTTCGTTGAGATCGGGCTGGGGCGTCTCGGGGATGGAGATGAGGCGGCCGGCCGCTGGTTCCCTCAGCCCGGGCACATCGAGAATCACATCCCGCACGACCCGGGTCTGCACCCGGGCCACCCCCGCAATCTCCCCAAGCCGGGGAATGAGGGTGTTGGGGGCCTGCTTGAGGTTGGCGAAGATGTCGGCGAACCGGTAGCGGTCGTAGTAGGCCTGCTGGGTGGACGAAAGCGCGGCCTGCGTGGTGAGCGACATGACAAATGTGCCGACCCCACAGGCGATGACCGAAATGATCGCCACCATCTGGCCCCGCATCTGCCAGATGTCGCGGATCAGTTTGCGGTCGAGGGCCGAGAGCAGACGCCAGATCACCACTGCAGCTCCGAAGGGGCCTGCTTGCGGGAGTTGAGCCGGACTTGGGCAATTCGCCCGTCGGCGACCGAGACGACGCGATCGGCCATGCCCGAGATGGCGGCGTTGTGGGTGATCACGGCGGTGGTGGTGCCGAGTTCGCGGTTGACCCGCTCGATGGCATCAAGCACCAGGATGCCGGTTTCAATGTCGAGGGCCCCGGTCGGTTCATCGCAGAGCAGCACGTCGGGGCGCTTGGAGATGGCCCGGGCGATGGCGACCCGTTGCTGTTCCCCTCCGGAGAGCTGGGCGGGAAAGTGGTCAAGCCGGTGTCCCATGCCCACCAGTTTGAGCGCCTCGTCGGGAGACATGGGGTTGCGGGAGATCTCGGTGACGAGGGCGACGTTCTCGCGGGCGGTCAGGCTGGGAATGAGGTTGTAGAACTGGAAGACAAAGCCGACGTGCGTGTGGCGATAGGCGGTGAGGTGGGCGTCGTCGTCGCGGGTCAGGTCGTGATCGCGGTAGCGGACGGAGCCGGCGGTCGGGACATCGAGCCCGCCAAGGATGTTCAGCAATGTCGATTTGCCGCTGCCAGACGGGCCGAGCAGTACGACGAATTCTCCCTCGTAAAGCTCGAGGTCGACGCCTCGCAGGGCGTGGACCGCGACTTCACCCATCTGATAGATCTTGGTAATGCCCCGCGCGAGAAACACCGCCTGCCGGGGCGCTGACCCGGAGGGAGCCGAGGGAGTGGGAGGGGAGGAAGAACTGGAGCACATGGCGACGGGCGCAGGAGTGAAGGGAGCCCTATTATAGACTGACACCTGGGTGGGGGCCTGCCTGGCGGGATCTGGGGGACAGCCGGAGCGGGGCTCAGGCGGATGAGAGGCGACCTGGGACCGACCGGCTGTGGCACTCTGTGTGCCGCCCCCCTGGCTGGCTCACTTGCGAAGGTGGAATCGCTCCATCCAGACTGACCCGAGTTCGGGCATCCGAGTATTGGACGCTCTTGGCAATCCCAGCGCTCCGAGTCTGGCGTTTCTTTCCCGCGGGCACAGCATTTCCTGCAGCCAGGCCTTACCACGCTGTCAATCACTCCTGTCGGAGAGTTGCGAACTTGGCCCGAAGAACATGAATTCCACCACTTTGCCACTGCCGCTGCTGGAGGGGCCCGAGCCGGGACGGGAGTGCGGCGTCTGCACCGCCTGCTGCACCGCCCTCCCGATTCGGGAGCTGTCGAAGCCGGCCCGGCAGGCATGCGATCACGTGCGTCGGGAGGGGTGTGGCCAGTACGCAGTGCGGCCCGAGAGTTGTCGGTTGTTTTTCTGCGC
>CAIUHT010001274.1 GCA_903898975.1 uncultured Planctomycetaceae bacterium | reverse complement strand
AGGCCGCGGGCCCGACCGGGGCGGCGACCGGGGGCGGGATCGCGACGGGGGCCGCGGACGGGGGCGAGACGGCGGTCGCGACCGCGGCGGTTTCGGCGGGCGGGGTGGCGACCGGGGAGGCGGGCCCGGTGGTGCGCCCACTCCGTCACTGGGTGGCACGAAGTGGCTCTACAACACCATGTTCGCGGCCCTGAAGATCAAGGACGCGATCTGCGACCGGCTCAAGAATGAACAGGGAGCCCGTCCCGACGTCAATAAAGAAACGCCCGATGTGGTGGTGCAGGCGCACTTCGCCAAGGGGCGCTGCACGCTCAGTCTCGATGCCAGTGGCCCCAGCCTGCACGAGCGGGGTTATCGGGCGTCGGGCGGGGCCGCGCCGCTGAAGGAAACGCTCGCCGCCGCCCTGTTGCAGCTCACGGGCTGGAACGGACTGGTCCCGCTGTACGACCCCATGTGTGGCTCGGGGACGCTGCTTATTGAAGCGGCCCGACTGGCGCAGAAGCAGCCCGCCGGGGGGGGACGCCGGAACTTCGCCTGTGAGAAATGGCCCGACTTCGATGGCCGCATCTGGGCGAAGGTGACCAGTGACCTGCGAACGCAGCAACTGCGGAAGCTCCCGGCTCCCCTGTTCGGGACCGATGGCTCGGAGTCGCAACTGCTGGCGGCCCAGGACAACGCCTGCCGGGCGGGAATCGACCTGCCGTCGGTCTCGCTCAAGCAGCTGGACGTGCTGGACGCCGTGCCTCCCTGTGCCGAGCCCGGGGTGCTGATCACCAACCCCCCCTACGGAGTGCGACTGGGGGATGACAGCTACCTGCGGAAATTCTACCGACAACTGGGCGATGTGTTCCGGGAGCGGTTCCGGGGCTGGATCGTGTTTGTGCTGTCGGGGAACAACGAACTGGCGAAGTGCCTGCGTCTCGAGCCGGTCGCCGAATACCGCGTCTGGAACGGCCCGATTCCCTGCCGGTTTTTGAAGTTCGATCTCACGGGCGACGCCCCCAGCATTGTGCCCATCACCGAGGAGCTTGAGGAACAGCCCGAGCCGGGCGCGAGTGGAGAATCGGGCGGCGAGTTGACCACGGGCACTGAGGCCTCGGGATTCAATTCAGCTGACGCTGCGGGTCGATTGGCCGAGGGAGAGGCTGGGGCGAACGAAGAAGTTGGAGCGAACGCAGAGGTTGGGGCCGACGGAGACGAGGCCAGCGGCTGGAGCGGGGCCGAGTTCGACGACGGTGATCTGACCGAAGAAGACCTGCTGAGCGGGGAATTCACCGGGGACGACGACGAGGACGCGGGGGACGAAGTGGCCGAGAACGCCGCAGAGCCCGGCGCTTCAGCCCCGCACCAACCACCGCACCCCGAGTCTCCCGCCGAACGCGACGCGAGCGGTCCCGACGCCTGAGACCGTGCCGTCGGCGTGAGGCCTGTGCGGGCGGAACTCGGCAAGGCCGCCTTGAGTGCGGTTGGCTCGCACCACGGAACACCGTGGGGTCACCCACCCCGAACGTCGCGTGATCGGGAAACTCGCCCCCGCCGGCCGCCGGTGGCCAACGACGTGGCCGCCTCCACCACCGCGCCCGTTGCCGTGCCGGACCATCACACCGGACCATCACACCGGACCATCACACCGGACCATCACACCGGACCATCACACCGGACCATCACACCGGACCATCGCACCAGCCATCCCACTGGCTGCGGCGCGGCGTGAGAGGGGGACATCCACCGCGATCCTGTTGAACGTCTTCGCTTCGCAGTCAGCGTGTTGACCCACGGGGGTCGCTCGGGGCGACAGAGATAACGGCCCAAACGCGGACGAGGTGGGTGACTCACTGCGTCACGGTTCCCCTCAGCGCTCACCCCGCTACAATCGCGGCTGCTCGCCTGTTCCCTCCCTGCCTTCCCTCGCTGGCCCCCCGCCATGTCGCAACGCAACGCCACCATTGGCCTGTGGATGTTCGCCATCTACCTGCTGCTCTACGGTGGGTTCGTGCTGCTCAATGCCCTCTCCCCCGAGACCATGGAGTGGCTGCCGTTCGCCGGGATCAACCTCGCCGTCGCCTGGGGCTTCGGCCTGATTCTCGCCGCGATCGTGCTGGCGTTTCTGTATGGCTTCCTGTGCCGCGAAACCGGCACCACCCCCCGCGCGGAGCCCCGCCCATGATTTACGAGATTTCGTGGACGGCGTTCAGCATCTTCGCGGTCTTCGTGGGGCTGACGCTGGCGATCAGTTTTTACCTGGGCAGTCGCGCCAAGTCGGCGCAGGGCTACTTCACCGCTCACGGGCAGATTCCGTGGTTTGTGAACGGGATTGCCTTCGCGGGTGACTATCTTTCGGCGGCGTCGTTCCTCGGGATCTGCGGGATGATCGCCTTCTATGGCTACGACGGATTCCTGTACTCGATTGGCTACCTGGCGGGCTGGGTGGTGGCACTGTTCGTGATCGCCGAGCCGATGAAGCGGCTGGGGAAGTTCACCTTCGCCGACGCTCTCGACGCGCGGTTTCAATCGCGGGGGATCAAGCTGGCGGCGGGGATCAGCACGCTGGCGGTCAGCCTGTTCTACCTCATTCCGCAGATGGTGGGAGCCGGGGTGCTGGTGCAGCCCCTGCTGGGCTTGCCGCACTGGGTGGGGGTGGTGCTGGTGGGTGCGGTGGTGATCCTGATCGTGGTGACCGCGGGGATGGTCTCGACCACGTGGGTGCAGTTCCTGAAGGGCTCGCTGCTGGTCTTGTTCAGCATGATCCTGGTGGGGTTGCTGCTGCAACGGGGCCTGAAGGTGCAGAGTGGTGGCCGGGACGGGCACGAGTTCTCCGTCTCGGAACCGCTGGAAGGAGACCCGCTCCCCCACATCCAGGCGCAGCCCGGGTGGGAGCAGGCTACGCTGCTGCCCAGCGAGGGGGCCTGGGCCCAGGCCCCGTTTGTGCGCGTGGTGCGGACCGACGGAGAGCCGCCGACGGTGTTTCATCGTCAGCCCGCCGGGGGCGACAGCTATCGCCTGACCGAGGCCCAGACGGTCGAGAAACGACCGGACGGGACCACCTGGGTGAATGGCCGCAAGCTGGGGAAGGGGCCGGGCGAAGGGGTGCTGCACCCGGTGGGGCATGTGCGGCGGTTGCCCGGGGAGGTCTCGGAAACGGGGCCGCTGGGTCCCCTCGAATTCCTGAGAACGCTGCAGCAGTCGGAAGTGGTGCTGTGGAGCAGCCTGCCGATCGCGACCAGCGACGGTTCTAAGCTGACGGTCTATTACCAGAAACCGACCGCGGGCAGCCAGGTGCTGCGGCCGGGCGAGCATCCGACGTTCAAGGGCATCCGCAGCGCGAAGGCGACCGACCGGATCAACTTCCTGTCGCTGATGCTGGCGCTGTTCTGCGGGACCGCGTCGCTGCCTCACATTCTCATCCGCTATTACACGGTCAAGGATGAATCGAGCGCCCGCAAGAGCACCATCGTGGGCATCGCCAGCATTGGGCTGTTTTACGTGCTGACGCTCTACCTGGGCCTGGGGGCGATGACCAGCGGGACGCTGGATGTCACCAACAGCAACATGGCGGCTCCGCTGCTGGCCCGCGGAATGAGCGAACTGCTGTTCGCCGCGATCTCGGGAATCGCCTTCACCACCGTGCTGGGAACGGTGAGCGGGCTGATCCTGGCCTCGGCGGGCGCGGTAACGCACGACCTGATTGGCGAGGCGTTTGGCGTCCAGCTGACCGACCAGGAGAAAGTCCGGATCGCGAAGATTTCCTCGCTGGGGGTCGGCGCCCTGGCGATCCTGCTGGGCATCTGGTTCGAGAAGCTGAATGTGACCTACCTGGTGGGCTGGGCGTTCAGCGTGGCGGCGTCGGCGAACCTTCCCGCGCTGGTGATGCTGCTGTTCTGGAAGGGTGTGACACGGGCCGGGGTGATTGCCTCGGTGGTTGTGGGCATGGTCAGTTCGCTGACCTGGATTTTTCTGTCGGCCGAGGCGTACAGCAGCGTGTATGGCTGGCCCGCCGAGCAGGCGCTGGTGCCATTCAGTCAGCCCGGGATCGTGACAATTCCGCTCAGCTTTGTGGTGCTGGTGGTGGTCTCGTGGCTGACAGCGGGAGCCGAGCAGGCCGCGGTCAGTCGGTCGACGGCGAGTTGAGCGGTCGGCCTGTGTGGCGCTCGGCGATTCAGCCCGCGTTCCGAGGTGTGGACGGCGCGGCACGCGGCGCAATCCCGCGGCCAGCGCTGGCTTTGTGCGCGCCGACGGTTTGAGTATGGAATTGAAGGTCTGCCCAAAGGACCGGCTCGCTGCCCCAATTTTGAGGAGTGGCCCAACACTCAGCGACTCGACCGCGTTCCTCGCTGATCGGAGT
>CAIUHT010001273.1 GCA_903898975.1 uncultured Planctomycetaceae bacterium | reverse complement strand
GGCTGGTGACCGTCAGCCAGCTCGCGGCAGGAACCAGGGCCTCAACAAAGAATCGTGCGACGCGTCGGACGCCTCACAGGACGGATCAAGCGTAGAGCGAACTGGGGCCAATACCCGCCTGGCGATGGGCGACCCCATTGTTGACGTAGTGTTTCCAGGTTTCCGCCAGCCGGGCCTGCTGGCTCTCGGTCAGTGGGCGGATGAGGCGGGCCGGACAGCCGGCCCAGAGCGTCCCGGGGGGAATATGAGTTCCCTCCAGGACCACCGCGCCGGCCGCGACGAGCGCCGCTTCCCCGACGACACAGCGACTCAGGACGGTCGCACCAATCCCGATCAGGGCGTCATCTCCGACGATGGATCCATGCACGATGGCTCGATGGCCCAAGGTGACCCGCTGTCCGATCACACAGGGATAACCACCGTGTTCCACGTGGAGAATGGATCCATCCTGGATGTTGGAATCGTCGCCGATTTCAATCCATTCCTGGTCGCCGCGCAAGACACAGCCATACCAGACCGAGACCCGTTCCCCCAGGCGGACCCGCCCGTACAGCGCGACGCCGGGCGCGATGAAACAGGAACTGGGAACCTGGGGACGGGCGTGCAGAGCCGACCAATCCCAATGCGAGTGGGGATACGGGACCTTGGGGGGCGAGGGGAGGACACCCACGCAGAGGGGCCAATCGCGCTTGATCTCGTCGGCTGACGGTACGGGAAACGACAGCGGCCTTCCGCCCACTCGAGCCTGAGCCAGCGGCGGTGACGCCGGTGCAGCGGGTGAGATTGAGGCCGCACCGGTGACGGGCATCACAACAGGCGTAGAACCGGCGGCAGGTGAAGTGGAAGGAGTCAATCGCGGGTCGGGATCGGGGGCAGCCATCAGGGAGAACTCCGTTGGCGATCGGTGCGGGTGCGGTGGCAATGATACAGGAAAATTCCCGCCGCCACCGCGACGTTCAGCGAGTCAACGCCGTGCGACATCGGGATGGTGACTCGGCGGTCGCAGCGGGAGACGCAGTCGGCGGCGAGGCCCGCATCCTCGTTCCCCAACAGCAGCACGCGGCGCGGATGAGGGACGAGTTCGGCCAGATCTTCGGCCTGTTCGTCCAGGACCGTGGCGACCAGTTCAAATCCTGCCGCGCGGAATTGCGACGCGGTGTGGTCCACATCATCGGTCTGGACCACGGGAATCTTCAGCACGCTCCCCATCGACGTGCGCAGCACCCGGCGACTGAAGGGCCAGACTCCCTGTCGACCGGCGACGAGAAAGTCGACTTCCAGGCTGGCAGCCGTGCGGATGATGGTGCCGAGGTTGGTGGGGTCCCGCAGTTCGGGACACCAGACCACCAGGCCACCCGATGCCTCGGGAATCTGCTGCAGCAGATCGGAGAGGCTGGGTTCTGGAGGCGGGTCGGCATGGGCCAGCGCCCCGCGATGAAACGGGAACCCGACCAGTTGCGAAACCCCGGGGGTCTCCAGCTGGTATACGGGGAGGTGTTGGGGAACATCGGGGGCCAGACGTTCCCAGACCACGGGGGTCACCACCAGGGAATGAATCGGACAGGGACTCTCGAGCAGCCTGCGCACGAGTTTCTCCCCCTCGGCGACCAGGGGCTGAAAACCGCTCGCACCGTCGGAAGCGTGTTTCAGTTGGCGGTAGGGATCGAGTCGCGGGTCGTCCAGCGAGGCGATCGGGATGAGGGGCATGGCAACCGCAGCGGCGTGAAGGTCGATGGGTGGTGGTGCTGGAGATTACCCGGGCCGGTGTTTCTCTCCCAGAGTGAGCCCGCTTCGCCCTCGGGGAGCCGCTGTTCGCAGGGCACGTGAGTCGATGGCACGGAACCGAGTGAAAGCCAGGAATCGAGCGAGCGACCGCACGGGTGCTCACGCTAAAAACACCAGTACCTGGAAGGATCAAAGCCCAAGTGGGGCGAATTCGATTCCCCCCCGGTTGGTGGCCAACCGGAGTCGGCAGGAACCTGGCTCAGCCAGACACCGGTTCACTGCCCCAGCTCAGGGCCCAGTCAGTTTCACGGTCCCCGGGCTGACAGGCCGGTGCCGGGAAGGAAACGGGACGGAAATGCATCCGGCGATCCCAGGACTGAGGAAATGATCGGCTTGGTCCGAGTTGATTCGGATCGGCCCGAGTCAGGCTTGTCGGGTCCAATTCGGGAGGAGTCGCGGCCTGGCACCCGCCCGGGATGCGGCAACGCCGGGGTGGCCCCAGCCATCTCCCCCAGCCATCTCCCCCGACAGTCAGTGGGAGGGCGTGTCCCATCGACTGAGTTGAGCACCACTTCTTTACGTGAAAAGACGAACAACCGTCACATTCCGAGCCGACGCCGGTTCGGTCCACACGGAAAACCCTCGCGCATGAACAGTCCCGCGCTGAGTCACGCGACTTTCAAAAACGCCACAATCAAGGTGCCTGACGATCCCCAGACTGGGGAGGAGCTGACTCGCGGGGCTGCAGAGGGGCCCACGCCATGCGACTTCAGTGGCCGAGGCTGCGAGTTCGAAAAGTTGGCAAATTGGGGTTTGGCGACGTGTCACTTCGAACAGGCCGGGGCGACTTGTTAGGAATGCGACCGGCTGCTATGCTGCCACATTCCCCGGAGGAATGGATCCGCCGGAGTGCCTGTTCCCGTTCGGTTCACAGCTGAGTAGTCATGTCTTTCCGCCCGCGCACGAAGTTGGTGAAGGCCCGCAAGTCGAAGCGTTGCCCGAAATGTGGCACGCTGGTTCGCCGCCGTGTACGCTGCAAAGTCTGCCATCTGAAGCAGACTCCTTGATCCGCCTGGGCACAAATGCCGTAGTCGGCAGTGCCTGAGTTGGCGATTTCCGTGTCGCCCGACGCTGTTGGCTCCGCCGAAAGGTAAGCCAGTTCGTCGGGCTATCCGTTTTTTGTCTCCCCTCGACCGGAGTTGAACTGAGCGGACTGAACTGGTCTGTGGTTCGATCCCTTGGTTCTGTTCCGAGGCACGGATCGATCGTCGGCCTATCGTTCGCGAACGGGGTCTGGAACAGTAAGCACCCAGAAGGGTTGTCTTCCCGCCTCGTAGGTGCCTACGAGTTGTAAGTGACCACGGTCCACGATTTTGTAAGCCGCCAGCTTTCCCGACCCCTCCCCCGCCACGTAGAGATGCCGCCCATCGGGGGTGATGTGGAACTCCCGGGGAACCGCCTCCGTCGGCTGATGCCCGAGAGGCTGGAGTGCTCCCGTGCCGCGATCGACGGCGAACAGCGCCAGGCTGTTGTGGCCACGATTTGCGCAATAGAGGGTCTCACCACTGGGGTGCAGTTCGAGATCGGCCGTCGAATTCGGAATCTCGACTCCCACAGGTAAAGTGGGGCGCGTTCCCAGCAACCGCAGCGTGCCGACTCCATCTTCCCAGGCGTACCACGACACCGAGTTTTCCTGCTCATTGTTGACGTAGACCACCGGGAGACGCGGGTGAAACACCAGGTGCCGGGGGCCCGTGTGCGGGGGTCTTTGCAGTACCGGCGGATGATTCGGAACCAGTTGACCGCGCTGAGCGTCAAAGCGGAACTGGTAGATCGCATTCGCCGCCGTGTGCGGGACGAACACAAAGCGATTCGAGCGATCGACCTGCACGCCATGGGCGCAGCGGTCGGTGGCCAGCGACTGCACTGGTTCAGCCGAGAGGTGGCCGGTGGAATCAATTTTGTGAACCGTGACCTTGTTTGAGACGTAGTAAGCAGTGAAGAGAAACCGCTCCTCCCGATCGAACGCGACGTAGGCGGGATCTTCGCCCGCGGGGACGTCGGAGAGCAGTTCCGGCTGAGGTGTGGTGAGCGACAGGCTGCACAACCGCCCCTCTTCACGGAGAGCAGCCACAAGAACGGTGTGTTGGCGATTGACCAGCAGCGCCCCAGCATGACCCGGGAGAGGAATCGAGGGGAGTGGTGAAAGCTCACCGGTTTCGGGGTTCTGGCGAAACCGGGCCAGTCGCGTTTCACCCGCGAACGAAACAAATACGGTGGTGGCCGGCCGCTGGAGGACGGGTGGAACTGACTGAGGGGCAGGCTCGACCCACAGGCAGGCCAGCAGCAGTGACAACATGGCAACAAATCCTCGGAGGCGAAAACGGCAGCAGGGGGCGAGGGTAGTGAATTGGGGAGCTCGTCAACAGGTCATCTCACGGGTGATTTGCGGGGGTCCGCCAGCGCGATGAACAGATTTGAGGTCACGCTGCCTGAGTTCAACCCGCAGGGCCCGTTGACCACAATTGAGCGGACCTCCCTGGTAGCGCGACGAATACTTGACGTTGCGCGCTTTGGAGGCCACCTGTGTCAGGAGCGGCAGTGGTCGGGGCCCGCGGGTGAGGAGTGGCCTTGGGGCGGGCGCCACAAAGAAGCCGGGCGAACCCCTCGAAAAGCCACTTCCCCTGGCCTCTGGGGTCGATAGAATCGGGTAGCTGTGTTAGGTCTGCCAGTCCATTGAAGTCCAGAGTCCCGATTGTGAACGCGCCCGCCCGACCGCCCCACGCCGCCCCTCCCCTGTCCGAGCCCACGGTGCTGATGAAGGATGGGTGGCACTGCCTGCACCTCTATTACAAGATTCAACAGCGGCCGCTGAACCTGATGACCGAGGCCGAGCGCGATGCCGCGGCTGCGGAAGCCTGCGCGATTCTCGACCCGAGTCGTCCCGGAGCCCCCGCCCGGCTGCTGACGTCGGTCGTTGCGGGTCACAAGGCCGACCTGTGCGTCCTGGCGATGGACTTCGATCCCTTGAAGCTGGAGGCGATCCGCCATGCCCTCCGCACGTCGGCGCTCGGGCCGGCCCTCGAGCCTGTGTATTCCTACGTGTCGATCACGGAGGTCTCTGAGTACGTACCCACGGTCGAGCAATATGGCGAACGCCTCAAGGCCGAAGGGACCGATCCCGCGAGCCCGGCCTTTGGCGTGAAACTCAAAACGTATGAAGAGCGGGAAGTCCAGATGCGGAAGCAGCGCCTGTTCCCGGAGTTTCCGGCGTGGCCGGTGCT
>CAIUHT010001272.1 GCA_903898975.1 uncultured Planctomycetaceae bacterium | reverse complement strand
TGCTCACTGGCATCGGCACCCTCGGCAGGCGCCGCCGCGGCGTTCACCTCCAACCCGATGCGGATGGGCATGGCCACCCGCAGTCGCTGCATGGGAACAACCTGGGGTGCAGGCGGTGCGCCGGCCTCCGCCTGCACAGCCTGCTCCTTCCGTTGCTCCCTGCCAGTCGACTTTTCACCAGTCGACTCTTCGGTGTCCGGCTCAGCGTCGGACGCGGCGGCCTCCGCGCCCCCTTCGTCCCCCTTGGGCACGGAACGTGGGCCAGGGTCGGGCATGTCGGCCTGTTCTTTGTCCGCTTCGGCGGAACGTGCCTCCCCCGTCTCCGTATCCCCTTCTCCTGGCTCTTTGGCTTCCGCTTCGGGCACTTCCTCAGGGGGGCGCATGACTCCGCTGAACACCTGGAATTGCTCTCCACCAAAACCCCAGAACATCCCAATGTCGTTGGGCGACGCCAGCTTCCAGATCTCGTGCTGGTCCGGGGTCAGCACCTGGGCCAGCTTGTCAGTCAGGTCCTTCGGGAACCAGTTGTTGCCATCGTGTTGCAGCAGTTCGAGGTAACGCCCATAGCCGGGCTGCCAGTTCTCGCTCAGCACCTGCTCGCACCGGGTCCGCTGGTCGGTGGAGAGCAGCAGTGTGCGGTCCAGCTGCGCGACCAGCCCCCGGATGGTCGCCAGCTTCCGTCGCTCTTCGCGGGCCTGGATCACCGCCTGATACCGCTCCTGCACTTCCTGGTTGGCGTGCTCTTTTAAAAACCTGGTGAACGCTTTCCGCAGTTCGGTCGCCGTCTCAGGCAGATTCGGGGGCTGCCCATTCCAGCCCATCATCATCCGCAACTGCACGCGCACCCGGTCATTGACAATTTTGCGAAACTGCTTGCGGCCCGCCTCGGTCAACCCGCTTTGCAACGCGGCATCGTCACCGACCGCCTGGCTCACCAGCCGGGTCTCACTCCGCAGAATCCCGGCAAACTGCGCCTCGAACTGCTGCCGGATCTGCCGCTCCTGCTCTTTCTGCCCATCCCCGGGGGCCGCGTTGCCAGGGACCACGCCCGGCTCGACAGCGGGCGAGTCACCATCTTCCTCCGGCGCGGCTTGATCAGCCATCTCCGGCTGTTCCGGGTCGGCCACCTCCGGCCGTCTCCGCTCAACAGGCTGGTCTTTGACGATCACCACCTCCCCTTCCACCAGGCTTTCGAGCGGGGCGTTGTCGCGAACCGGTCGCCGCTTTTCCCCCGCCGCCGGCGGGGGCAGCGTCATCACCACCACCGTCTCGCCGTCCAGCACCGGCCGCAGCCCGTGCTGTCCCAGCACCTCCCGCAAAATGCCAATCAGCTTGCGCTGCCGGACGTTGATCGTCACCTCGGCCCGTTCGGGGTCGAGCTGAGTTTCCTTCAGGGCCTCGGGGTCGAACCGAAACTTGAATCCATGATCTTCCGCCAACTGTTCCATCGCCTGCTGCAAAGGTCGGCCCTGGATCCGGGCCCCCTGCGGCGATTGCAGCTTGTTGCGCAGGACCTGCACCCGCTGGGCAGGCGTCAGCTCATTGGCGTCCGCTTCCTCTCCGTCCAGCTCGTCAGCGGCAGTGACCCACACCGTCCGGGCGGGAACCACCACCAGGCAGAGCCCTGCCATCAGCCACATCCACACGGCCCACCCGGCCATCGGCGAATCGCCCGACCGGCCTCGGGAGGTTGCCCGCGGGCGCGACCCGGGCCGCTCAAGCGGCCCCGTGGGGGTCATTCCTGCAGAATTGGTTTCAAGGTGTTGCATGAGTGTCATCGACTGAGTGCCACGGGGTTCGCTCCCGGGTACGCGACCCCAGGTTCTATTCGGGCAGACGCGGTGCAGACTGTGACTTGGAACAGGGTTTCGCACCCCAAGCACCGATCGTGCCGCCGAAACCGCCCAGGTGCTGCGCTGGTCGGGGCCGTCGTCATCGCCAGTGCTCTCAGGGTCCGGTTGGCAGGTTGTTGAACGCCAGGTTGCTGAAAGGCCGGTTCATCGAAGGACGGTTCATCGAAGGCCGGTTGATCGCTGCTGGGGAAATCACCGACTCTCGAGACGATTG
>CAIUHT010001271.1 GCA_903898975.1 uncultured Planctomycetaceae bacterium | reverse complement strand
TTTTCCCTGGCGATTTCCGGGGGTTGCGGGTTCATGGTGGGGTGGTGCTCCCGAACGCCTCCCAAGGCGTTCTGGGGGTTCCTGGGGACCCTGGCGTACCTGACGGTCCCGGGCTGGTGGTGGTATCAGCAGCTGGAGATCATCAAGCTGACGACGGTCAAGAAGACCTCGACCAAGGACATCAAGTTCGACCTGTTCTACTCGGTGGCGATGGGGCTGACTTTCATTGCCTGGATCATCAGCCACGCGATTTTTCCCCCCGCGCTCTTTTGCCTGCCCATCGCGCTCATCCACCTGGCCATGCCAGTGAGCTGGAAGGGATGGGTCTTTCCGATCACGCTGAAGCTGGGGCTGAAGCACTTTCCCGCCGTGGCGCTCTACCTGTTGACGTCGCTGATCCTGGGATTGCCGATGTCACTGCTCTCGACCGGAATGCAGCTGGTGGTGACACCGCAGATTCCGCAGGCGATTCAGCAGAAAGACTTCCGCGCGCTGACCCCGTTGGCGCAGGGACTGCTGGTGGCGTCACTGCTGCTGACCCCGTTCCTGTACGCTTTCCATACGCTGTTCATGGCCCGGGTCAACGGGCTGATCGCGCTGTATTTCCGCGACACGCTCGAACTGGTCACCGTCGTGGCCGAGAAGGCGTACAAGCGGAAAGAGGTCAAGGTGGACAAGTTCGGCAATCCGATCAAGACCCCGCTGCAGAAGTATGGCCCACTGGTGTTCGCCCTGCTGGGGATTGTGCTGGCGGGGAATGTGATCACCTACTTCGCGACCGGCGGGCGGCATGTGATGATGCCCGATTCGTTGGCCCGAGCCCTGGGGATTCTGCAATGACTCCCGTGGCGAGGCGGGGGCGGGCTGGGGGCGAACCACACGTCGCCGGGCCCCGAGAGCGGGAAACGATCGGGCGACAGCTGCGGCTGGAAGCAGCCGATTGGGCCGAGTGCTGGCAGACCATGGCCGCCTCCGAACCAGGCGACCTGAAGGGACCGAGTGATGGCTGAGAAAGATCTCTTCGACGACTCGACGATGTCATTCGGCGAGCATCTCGAAGCACTGCGGACACACCTGTGGAAGGCGATTGTGGGCTGGGTGCTGGCCACGATCGTCGCGTTCTACATTTCGCGACCGGTGATCCTCGAGATCCAGAAACCGGTGGTGGAGGCGATGAACTCGGTCTTTGTCACGACCGGCGTGGAACTGAAGGCGACCGATCAGACGGCGGTCGACTCGGCCCGCTCGGGAGGGGCCTGGCAGTCGTTTCTGCGGTGGATTGGACGGGCTCCCGCCGAGGAGCCGAGCGAGACGGCGAAACAGGAACCTCCGCCCGACCCGCTGGCCCTGTCGATTGATTCGATCGAACTGCTGAAAGGCCTGCACGAGAGCGATCCCCGGGCGTTCCCCGAACCCTCGCCCGCCGCCCGCTCGGTTCCGGTCAAGATTTCCCTCGAGGGAACGGCGCTGGGGCGGATGCTGTCGGAGATGCGGTACGAATCGCTGCGGCCCCGCACCGACGGTGTCGATGAGGCGTTCATGATCTACCTCAAGGTCTCGCTGGCGACCGGGTTCGTGCTGGCCAGCCCGTGGATCTTCTACCAGCTCTGGCTGTTTGTGGCCGCCGGGCTGTATCCGCACGAACGGCACTACGTCTATCGCTACTTCCCCCTTTCGATCTTCCTGTTCCTGGCGGGGGCGGCGTTCTGCTTTTACTTCGTGATTCCCGTGGTCCTGAAGTTCCTGTTCGGCTTCAACGTCTGGCTGGGCATGCGGCCCGAGGTCAAGATCGGCAGCTGGATCATGTTCGCCATGATTGTCTCGCTGATGTTTGGACTCAGCTTCCAGCTGCCACTGGTGATGGTGGTGCTCGATCGGATCTCGCTGGTTCCCGCCCGACTGTTCCGCGAGCAGCGCCGCTGGGCCATCCTGATCATCGCGTTCATCTCGATGGTGCTGACCCCCGCCGACCCGGTGAGCATGCTGTCGATGATGATTCCCCTGCTGATCCTCTACGAGGTGGGGCTGGTGCTGTGCGGTCGAGGCTCTTCAGCCCGCAGTCCGTTCGAGATGCAATCGGCGTGAGCCGGGCGAGTTGTCGCGGGGGGGGCGAGGCCCCAGCCACCTGTCACGGGAACAGGCTTTCCCAGGGCGGGTGAACGACGCTCAGCCACCGACAGTGAAGCCTGCACAGCGCCCAGCCTGGCACCGGTTTCGCCCGGCCCCGGGCCGCTCTGCCGACAGCCGGTCCGGTTGGAAGCGGGTGCTTGGGATCGGGTGCCTGGGAACGGGTCGGCGGTGACTTTCGCGGCGAA
>CAIUHT010001270.1 GCA_903898975.1 uncultured Planctomycetaceae bacterium | reverse complement strand
TCCTGCCACACCAGGGCGTTGTCGTCGCTCGACGCCAACTCGAACCGCCCCGCGTTCATGATCGCCACATACGGGTCGAAGAAGGTGATCCCCAGGCGAATCCCCTCGACCTCCGCGACAATCCGCTCCCCCTTCTTCGCTTCGACCACGTAGTAGTCGACATCCTCGTTGTCGGCGACCCCGTTCACCGTCACGTTCAGGGGAATTGCCTGCGGGGTCGAAAACTCGCTGTTCGGCTCGACCTCGGCCACCTCGGGCAGGGCGCCCACAAAGAAGCCCCGCAGATCCGAGATCCCGGTCGCCGTCCGCAATCGCAGGCGATGGCAGCCCAGTTCGCACTCGGGCGAAATCTTGAAGGTCGCCTTCACCGCCCCGGCATTGACCACCTCAAACTTGGTGACCTCAATGCCCGGCTCATAGAAGAGCACCTCTTTCGCGTCGGCGAGATTCCCGCCCGACAGCGTCACCTCGATCTCGGTCCCCCGCTGAGCCCCCCGGGGCGTCGTTCCCCCCAGGCTCGGCGAGGCCCCCTCGGCCACGGGCAATCCGCCAGCCCCCGGCAGCCCACAGGCCAGCCAGAGCCCCAGCACCCACGCCCCCACCGCCATCCAATCGCGTCGTGTCGCCATGCCAGACGTTCCCGTTCAAACGGTTCCAGTCAGTCCATCCGTTCCCGGATGTTGGCTGCCAGCCGTTCGCGCGGCACCGTCCGCCCCTCGTGGCCACGCGCGGCTGCAGCACCGATGCCGGTTCGCCGGCACCCTGCCCTGGGGTGGGTTCGCGACCTTCCTGTCGCCCCGCTCCCGTCCGCCCCGCCACGTCCCTGTCAACGGGGAACCACCCGCCTCTCCCCACGCTGTCTCGCGCAGGGGGGCGGGTAGCCTGGTCCTCTTTTGCCAGCCTTAGGCCAGCAGTTCCTTCCGCACGTGTCCGCCGTCGATGATCTCGATCGGGCGATCGCCGGGGGCCATCAGTTCCTTGTCGGCCACAATCCCCAGGCAGTTGTAGATGGTGTAGAACAGGTCCTCGGGCCCAATCGCGTTTTCTTCGGGCTCCGAAGCGGTCGCGTTCGAAGAGCCAAACACGCTCCCCGCCTTGATCCCGCCACCCGCCAGCACCACGCTGAACACCTTCGGCCAGTGGTCCCGGCCGGCGGTCGCGTTGATCTTCGGCGTCCGGCCGAATTCCGACGACACCATCACGATCGTGTCCTTCAGCAGCCCGGTGCTCTCCAGGTCGCTGATCAACGTCGCGAACGCCTGGTCGAACGGAGGCATCTGCCCCTTGAAGCCCGGGACAATCGCGTTGTGCATGTCCCAGCCACCGTAGGTCAGGTTCACCAGCCGAACTCCCGCCTGCACCAGCCGACGGGCCAGCAGCATCCGCGCCCCGGCGGTGTTCCGACCGTAGGCGTCACGCAACGCCGCCGGCTCGGCTTCAATGTTGAACGCTTCCCGCGCCTGCTGCGAGCTGATCAGGCTGTAGGCCCGGTCGTAGAAGGTGTCCATCGCCGTCAGCAGGTCAGACTTCTCTTTCTTCTGGAAGTGCTGATTGACCGCCGACAGCATCGACCGCCGGGTCGTGAACCGGTTGTCGTCAATCCCCCCCGGCAGCCCCAGGTCCTGCACCTTGAAGCCACCCCCCGCGGGGTCGCTGCCGAGGCAGAACGGAGAGAACGCCGAACTCAGGTAGCCCGTGCCGGCGTAGACGTTGGGCAGCGTCGGAATGCAGACATACGGCGGCAGGTTGTTGCGCGGGCCGTACTCGTGGCTCACCACCGACCCGATGCTGGGGTACTGCAACGCCGGGCTGGGACGGTACCCGGTGTACATGTTGTGCGTCCCACGCTCGTGGGCCGCTTCCCCGTGGGTCATCGAGCGAATCACGCACAGCTTGTCGGCGAGAGCCGCGGTCTTGGGCAGCGTGTCGCCAAACAACACGCCCGGAACCTTGGTCTGCACCATGCCCATTTCGCCGCGGTACTCGATCGGCGCGTACGGCTTGGGGTCGAACGATTCCTGGTGAGCCATGCCACCGGGCAGGAAGATATGAATGACCGACTTGGCGGTCCCTTCGAAGTTCGCGTAGCTCTTCTGCTCGGCTCGCGCTTCGCTCCGCAGCAGGTCGGCGAGCGTCAGACTGCCAAACCCGGCCAGGGCACCAACCGTCAGGAAATTCCGCCGGCTGACCGTGCGGAAATGGGCGGGGTCATCGTTCCAGGTCCCAGTGACAGGACGGCGAATCTGTTCCATGGCTCGTTCAGCTCGGTTGGAGGAGAGTACAGACTGAAGAAGGGAAAGAGAGTGGTCCGCGACGCTCAGAGAGTTGAGACATTCAGCGGAAAACAGGCAGTTCCAGTCAAGAAGTTCCGAGGGAGGGCACCCGCCAGCGTTCCCACAGGGGAAGCCTCAGCAGGATGCAACGCAGCGGGGAGCCAGCCGGGGGGAACTCGCAACCTCACGGCGGGCGCGTGAGAGTCGCATAGGCAAGTCGTGATACGATAGTGGTCGGTTGTTTGCCCTGTCAAGGGTCTGCCCAAGCGAACCACTCCGACCAAGCCCCCCTCCCCCCCCATCCACCGCCC
>CAIUHT010001269.1 GCA_903898975.1 uncultured Planctomycetaceae bacterium | reverse complement strand
GCCTTGCGCCCCCAAGCCTCACTCGCTGGCCGCGCGCCCAGCGTCAATGCGATCGTAGGCCAGCACGCAGCCCACAATCAACAGGGCCGAGACCAGCAGCATCCCTCCGGCGGCCCCCACCAATACCGCCAACAACTCCCGCTTCGTCAGCCACCAGACCAGCCCACCAATTCCGGCGGCCAAGACCAGCCCTAAGATCGAGGTCAGCAACTTGCCCGCCGCCACCATCATGTTCCGGGCCGCCGCATGCAGATCACCCGTCCCGCCCGTCGCAACTCGGAAGGGGAACACCAGGCAGAACAGATTCTCCACCGAGAACAAATACAGGTTCACCGGCAACGCCAGCGCCACAAGTCCCCACAGCACCGTTGAGGAACCAATATTCATGACCGCGCAGGCCAGTGCCAGCAACCACCACTGAGCCACGCTCAGGCCAACGGGAACCGCCAACTGCCCCAGAACCACCGCTCCACTCTTCACGGGCAGACTCTTGAGAATCTCAAGGCGATCCACGTCGGAGCGGAAATCGAATTGCAGCAATTGGGGCAATAGAAAGACCGACAACGAAACGACCGGTCCGATCAGCACCTCGGGGCGAATCGTCAACCACTTCAGGACCGCGGGCAAGACCAGCGACATCAACAGCATGCCCCCCAGCAGAATCCAAGCCGAGACGCTCCGCATTACCAGGACGGCCTGCCGCCACGCAATTGGCCCTGCTCCCAACACGTAGGGAGGCAGGGGAGGACGCACCCGGCTACGCATCTTCCCACCCACCAGCCCCTGGCCACGCTGCATCCGTTTCAGCCGCTCGTACATCCGCTCGCTGGCCGTGACCGATCGCTCCAGGAAGTCAGCATCCAGGGCCAGGATTGCCAGGATCAACCAGACATCGAACAGCAGCAACCCTCCTCCCCAGATCAGCAGGTCTGGAAACAGTCGCCGGGCGGCAATGGTTTCCGAAATCAGCCGAAAGGGAAACAGCACGAACTCCACTGGCCCGAACGCGGTGACCTCCCGCAACCATTCGGCTCCGGTCGTCGCCCGGGGCCAGGCCAGCCACCCAGCAGCCACCACTGCGACAGCCAAGCCACCGAGGGCGAACCACTTGATTCGTCCATAGAGCGTTGCCGCCGCCGAGGACGCCAACAGCCCCACCAGCATCTGGAGCAGCGAGAGCATCAACAGGCCCAGGAACACTCCGGTGTAAACCGCCACGCCGTGGGTCCCAAATCGCATCAGCGCCAGCGACAGCCACAGGGCCAGGAATGCCAGCCCCAGTGTCACCTGGACAACTCGGTACAGCAGCAGATCGCGGCGGCGAAATGGGGCGGGAAACAGCTGGTCCACTTCCGCACGCTGGAACTGGACCCCCAGCTCACTCGCCCCAGTCAGCATCCCCATCAGCCAGAACATCATCAGGCCGGGAGTCAGGTACAAACCCACGTTCTCCGATGGCACTCGCGGCAGGGTGAAGGCCTGGATCACCGCCGGCAACAGCCACAGGCAGGTCAGTCCCAGCATCCCCGCCCCGTACAGTCGGCCACGCCACGTGCTCAACCCCCGCCACGCCCGTCGGACTTGCGATCGCCACTGCAATTCCAGCAGCCGCCACAACGCTGCTGGCAATAACCACTGTCGGGCTGCGCGATCCATCTCAGGAAGGCTCACGGCGCATCAGGACGGTCGTATCATCGCTGGTTCGGCTTCCCCCCTCGGTCGCTTCGAAAAAGACATCCTCCAGGCTCCCCGACCCCGAATCACCGGCAAACTGCACCCGCGCGTGATCGACCGGGCCGAAGTACCGTCGCTCACCCCGCTCCAGGATCAGCAGGTGAGTGCACAGGTCCTCAATCAGGCTCAGCAGGTGCGAAGAGACCATCACGGCGGCTCCCTCGTCCGCCCGCTCCCGAATCGATTCCTTCAGCGTGCGAATGCCCCGTGGGTCGAGTCCCGTCAGCGGCTCATCAAACAGAATCGCGACCGGGGCATGCAGATACGCACAGCAGATTGCCACCTTCTGCCGCATCCCTCGCGACAATTCCTGCACCAGCGACTCTCGCTTCTCCAGCAGATCGAACTTCCGCAGTAACGCCTCGGCCCGGGGGGCGAACTCCGTCACCCGATACGTCAGGGCGGTGAACTCCAGGTGCTCCCAGACCGTCAGCGCCTCAAACAACCGGGGCTCGTCGGGGATGTAGGCCAGCCGCGATTTTGCCGCCAGTGGTTCCGCCGTCAGATCATGACCCGCAATTCGCAGCCGCCCCCGCGTCGGAGTCACAATGCCAGCCAGTGCCCTCAGGGTCGTCGTCTTGCCCGCGCCATTCCGCCCCAAGAGCCCCAAGACTTCCCCCGGCTTCACCTCAAAACTTAAGCCTTCGACAGCCAGCGTCCGGTCATAAGCCTTCGTATACCGATCGACCTCGATCACCGGTGATCTCACCGCCACGGTCAGACCTGGCGACTCCCGTGGCAACTCCTCCGACGCATCTCTCGGAGCCTGGCCCCCGACTCCCTGCTTGGCTCGGGCATTCGCCGTGGTCTGGACGCCGGTGGCAGCCACACCATTCGTTGAGGTCTGTAACACGTCTTCCAGGGGAAGGCGTGAGGCTGGGGATTTAGCTCCGTCACCAGGTGTCGGCGGGGTCGCTGTCATCGATCTGAAGTCATGAGGGCGGACATCCCGCGGACAACGTCGGAGCCACGCAAATGGCGTCGGCCCCGCCCGATTGCCGCAACGGTCTCGGGGGCTCTCCGCGTCCCCCTCCAGTCCGGCAGTATACCGCTCACCACAAGATCAGGGCAGTCTTTCACTCACCCCTTCCTCGTCACCGACGATTCATGCCCCAGAATTCATCGAGTCATTCGCATCCCCGCATAGCCCTTTGAGCCTCAACCCGATGTGAAGCGGTCGCCTCCTGAAAGATGTCCCGCTCCAATCGCCCCAAGTTCCATCCATCCAGCAGAGGCCCGGCGGTTCACGCGGACTTCACCCAGAGCTCCACCCATGTGCGGTGAGGTAGGGAACGCGATATAGATCCATCCAACCTGCATGCAACCACCGGATTCCTTACCGCGATGGCTGCCCAGGACTGTGTTCCCTCGCAATGGCGATTGCGTCACCGACCTCGCTTCCAGCCCCCCTCCCGGACAATTATCGCTCTTGAGAGCCCGATGTGGCCTGGCCGTGTTCCCCCGTTGCTGCGTGCAGTGGCAGCGTCAACTCCAATCGTTCGGGCTTCTGCTGCGGACGCGGTTTCATCAGGTAGAGCACCAGTTTCTGGTACTTTCCCTCGGCATCCAGATCATTCGCCAGCGCCTGGACCTGCCCCGCCACTTCCTGAACTCGGGCATCCTCAGCTGTTGGAGAGAACCCCACCCTCAACACAACGCGCAGCGTGCTGGGCTGGCCGGGCAGATTCCCTCCCTCCACCACCGGTGCCCCATCGGGAAAGGCAGCCTTCAGTGCGCGTCGATACGGACTGAAGGGGCCCAACCGCACCTTCCAGTACGTCGAGATGCCCGCCGTCGCCAGGCTCCCAAACAGCAACAGGCCCACCACCAGCCAGCGGCCCCGACTCGTCGACTTCGCGGAGTAGCCGGGGCCCGCCCCACGTCGCGGCATCGCACCATCCAGGGCCGACCGTTCGTCGTTGACTGCCATCATTCCCGCCTTGTTCACACTCATGTTCGTCATGGCCCCGCTCCTGCCCTGTTCACAGATGACGCTGGACTTCGCTCGAAAACAGCGTGCGTGAATCCTCAAGGACACTGCGTCTGCAACCTCCGGCCGCCGGTTGCGTCTTGCCCCTGCTCAATCACCAAATGCCAGCCCAGAGCCAGCCCCCGCAGTTGAGGCATTCGGCACCATTCGGGCCAATCTTCGCCGGCGAACTCACCTCACCGCCCGCAACTCTGCCAGCCACTGTTCTGCGGTCCCCAGCTTGTCGGGACCAAAGTGCTGGAAGCGAATCCAGCCGGCCCGGTCAACCACCACAATCCCCTCCACCGCCTCTTCCGGACTCCCGCGAACCGCTCCCCACTCGCGGTGGACCTCCAGATTGTTCAAATCAGACAGCAGCACAAAGGGAAGCCCTCCCAGCCGCTCGATGGCCGCCCGGTTTTCCGCCGGTCGTCCCGCCGTCACCCCCACGATCAGCCCGCCGGTCTTTTCGAACTCGCTGAACCGATCTTTCAAACCCCGCGCCACTTCACTCCGGTCGGCACCCTGCGAGGCGTCGATGAATGCCACCAGGAACTTGTGTCGACCGATGTACCGCTGCAGCCGCAGCAGCTTCATCGACTGATCGTGCAGTTGAAAAACCGGTGCCTGACGCACAAACGCCTTGTCAGGAATCGGAAACGACTCGTAACGCCGCCCCTGTTTCCACACCACCAGTCCACACAGGGCCAGCCCGACCAGCGGCAGAAACCAGCGAATCCAACCGGGCAAGCCCCAACTCATCGCGACCGGAGACCGACTCAGCTCCTCGGCCCCCAGCGTGGTCTGTGCTGTCGTGCCCGGCACTGCTGGCACGCCCTGTGTTGGTCCGGAGTTCATGGTTCTCATCGCTCGCTGGCATGGTCCTCTGCTCAGGATAGTTGTAGTCCGATTGGGGAATCGGTTCGAGGGCCTCGACCATTCCTGCGGTCCCGCGGCGACTGTCCCGCAACAGTGGCAAACCTCCGTTAAGTTCCTCAGAATCCCGTCTGTCGGCCCCGCGCGCCTCGCGTC
>CAIUHT010001268.1 GCA_903898975.1 uncultured Planctomycetaceae bacterium | reverse complement strand
GGCCTGCCGGTCTCCGACGTGTTCAGCCACCTGATCACGATGAACACCTGCCACCTGACGGCGATCGCCGCCCGGTTGGGCCGGTCGATCACCTGGGATCCGGCGGCGGAGGTCATTACCGGCGACGACCAGGCGCAGGCCATGACGGCCCGGAAGCCCCGGAGCGGCTACGAGATCCCGCGGGTGTGAGGTCGGGGGAATGGGCCAGCCGGTCGCGTTGCCGGTCGTCGCCCCGTTGCGGCCGGGCGCCAGCTCGTCCTATCCTCCTCCCCACCGCAGCGGCGGCCGCCGCCGGTCTTCGTCCGCAGGGGCGCGAACCGTGAGTCACGGATGCTGATCGTCGGCGTGCTCATCTACATCGTGGCGACGGTGGCGATCGGCTTGGTCGCGTCGCTGCGGGTCAAGGAATCCAAGGATTTCCTGGTGGCCGGGCGGTCGTTGCCGCTGTTCATGAACTTCGCCTGCGTGTTCGCCACCTGGTTCGGGGCCGAGACGGTGCTCTCGGTCTCGGCGAAGTTCGCCGACAAGGGGTTGGGGTTTGTCTCGGGCGACCCGTTCGGGGCGTCGTTCTGCCTGATCCTGGTGGCGTTCTTTTTTGCCCGCACGTTCTACCGGATGGAACTGCTGACGATTGGCGACTACTACCACAAGCGGTATGGGAAGGTGGTGGAGATCCTGGCGTCGCTGGGGATTGCGGCGTCGTATTTTGGCTGGACGAGCGCGCAGCTGTCGGCGTTGGGGCTGGTGATCAACGTGCTGTTTCCCGGGCTGTCGCTGAACGAGTCGATCATCATTGGGGCGGTGATCGTGACGGTCTACACGATGTTTGGGGGGATGTGGTCGGTGGCGCTGACCGACGTGATCCAGACCGCGGCGATTGTGCTGGGGCTGCTGCTGGTGGCGTGGCTGCTGACCGACAAGGCGGGGGGGCTGGACGCGGTGCTGGCCGAGGCCCGCAAAGAAGGGAAGCTCACGCTCTTTCCTCACGTCACCGCCTCGGCGTGGCTGGTGTTTGTGGGCGAGTTCCTGACGATGGCGCTGGGGTCGATTCCGCAGCAGGACGTCTTCCAGCGGGTGACCAGTGCCCGCAATGAGCGGACGGCGTTCTGGGGGACGCTGGGGGGGGGCCTGTTCTACTTCTTCTTCGCGTTCGTGCCGATGCTGATTGCCTATTCAGCCACCATGATCGACCCGGCGAACCACGCCCACTTCGCCGCCGAGGATGCCCGCGAGGTGCAGAAAGTGCTGCCGAGCCTGGTGTTGAACTCGACCCCGGCGTGGTGCCAGCTGCTGTTCTTTGGGGCGTTGCTGTCGGCGATCTTGTCGACGGCGAGCGGGACGCTGCTGGCCCCGGCGAGCATGCTGACCGAGAACGTGCTGCAGCCGGTGTTGAAGCACTTCAACGACCGGACCCTGCTGTGGGTGGTGCGGTCGATGCTGGTGGCGGTCGCGGTGACGGCGACGGTGATCTCGTGCAACTCGGAGAGCACGATGTATGAGATGGTGGAGAGTGGCTACAAGGTGAGCCTGGTGGTGGCGTTTGTGCCGCTGGTGTTTGGGATTTATTGGAAGCGGGCAAACACCCAGGGGGCGTTGCTCTCGATCTTGCTGGCGGTGCCGGTGTGGCTGCTGGCCGAGCGGACGTTCGACGAAGAGAGTTCGGAGCTGTGGCGGCAGATTCCGCCGCAGCTGATTGGGCTGGCCGCGTCGATTGTGGGGATGCTGCTGGGCGGACTGCTGCCCGAGTTGATTCCCCATGCCGAGCCCGATGAAGCGGCGCTCGCGGCCCGCAAGGGGACAGCGAGCCATTGAGCGGCGGGGGTCGGGGTTCGGGGTTCGGGGGTCGGGCTAGATTAGTGGGTGTCGAGCCGGATGCCGCAGTCGGCGCAGAAGTGTCGGTCTTCGCGGATGAAGAGGCCGATGAAGCAGAGCGGGAAGCAGAAGAACAGCAGCGCGGCGAAGACGATCCAGCCGCCGACCGAGATTTCCTGCCTCACGTTGGGCCGTTCGCGGGACTGGCAGTAGGGGCATTGAAAGCCCGGGCCGTCGAGATCGTCATCCAGCAGTTCGAGATCGACAACATCGCGGTTGACGTTGGTCGAGCGGGTGGCGCGAGTCGAGCGGGCAGGCTGGGCACGCCGGGACTTCCCGGCGGACGGGCGAGGCGTTGGGGGCGGGGGTGGAAGGTTGTCGCCGACGTGGTCGTCGGCGTGGTCGCTGGAGTCGTCTTCCTTTTCCGCGTCGGTCCAGCGGGAGCGGACGGACTCAGACTCGCCCAGCGTGGCGGGGCGGAAGACGTTGGGGGGAGTGCGCGGCTCGGCGTCGGGGAGCGATTCGAAGGTGACCTGCGGGCGGGCGGGGGCGTTCCCGCCGGGGACGCGCAGGCGGGCACCGCATTCGGGGCAGATGGCGAGCTTGCCGGCTTTGTCGTCGGGGGCCGAGAGGGGCCGACTGCACCCTTCACACGGAAAATGAATGCTCATGGGCAGCGTAATAATAGAGAGCCGTCGCGAACGCACGGATTGATCGTAAACGAGCCACTGGGCGGTGCCAAGGATTTTGGCGGCGGGGTGGCCCCACGCGGACACAAAGGCCAGCCGGCTGATGCGGGGGATGGGAGGCGCTGGCGGGCTGAAGACCAGGCAGCAGAACCAGGCGGGGCGACGGGCAGCAAGCAACCCGCCCGCATCCAAAGCGGCCTCATACAGAAACCCGACCCAATAAAAAAACCCGCTCCAGGAGAATCTGGCAAAGCGGGGCGGGTGGAGTGACCGGGCCGGGGGTGCTCGAACAAGTCGAGCGAGTGGAGCGGAAGGGAGTCGAACCCTCGACCTCTGCATTGCGAACGCAGCGCTCTACCAACTGAGCTACCGCCCCCCGAGGGGTTCGAGTATAGGCGGAGAAACCGACTCGGGCAAGGATCGGCGAACTTGACATCGCCCCCACGCGGCAGAAGAATCGCCAGCAGGCACGCCTCCCATCTTCTGTTCCGATCTGGAATCCCTCCGGCCCGGAGTGCCCCGGGCGGGGTGGGTGTTGCCAATTCTGCGGTGTTTCAAGCCGGGGGTCCCGCGGGCCTGCCGGCCTCGGGCCCGTTCTACCGGAAAGCAATACGCGATGGCTGCCGACTGGGTGCAGAAGCTGGTCAAGGATGGGGTGATTTCGAAGGATCAGTTCGCCGAGGCGCGCGATCTCTCCAGCCGGCAGGGGCTGAAGATCGAAGATGCCCTCGTGAAACTGGGTTACGTGAGTGCCGGGGATATTGGACAGGCCCAGGCGAAGCAGTTTGGCTACGACTTCGTCGACCTGGGGTCCCGGCAGATTCCCCCGTCGGTCGTGCAACTGGTTCCCGAATCGGTCGCCCGCGAGAACACCGTGCTGCCCGTCGCCCTCGAAGACGACGGCTCACTCACGGTGGCCATGGCCGACCCTTCGAAATATGAGGTCCTCGACAAGCTGCGGTTCATCATCAACCGCGAGATCAAGGTGGTGGTCGCCCAGAAGGAGGAGATTCTCCAGGCGATCAACCGGTATTACGGCCAGGGAGAGACCGAATCGGTGGACTCAATGATCGCCGAGTTCACAGAAACGGCGATCGACTTCACCGAGACCGAAATGGCCGCGGCGGCCAGCGTCGCCGACGACGAAAACGCCCCCATCGTCAAGCTGGTGAACCTGATGATCACCGAGGCGGTGAACATGCGCGCCAGTGATATTCATGTGGAGCCTTTTGAGGAAAAGCTGCGGATCCGGTACCGGATCGACGGGGAACTGCTGGAGCGGGATTCGCCCCCCCGGCGACTGCAGTCGGCGATTGTGTCGCGCATCAAGATCATGGCGAACATCGACATCTCGGAGAAGCGGAAGCCCCAGGACGGGCGGATCAAGACCCGGGTGGGGAACCGCGACTTCGACCTGCGGGTGAGCCTGCTGCCAACGGGGTTCGGGCAGGCGGTCGTCATGCGCATCCTCGACCGCGACAACATCAAGGTCGGGATCCGGAACCTGGGCTTCAGCGAAGAGAACTACAAGACCTTTCAGAACATCATCCGCCGGCCGAACGGGATCTTCCTCGTGACCGGGCCGACAGGGTCGGGCAAGACAACCACTTTGTACAGTGCCTTGGGGGAATTGAACAGGCCCGACCGGAAGATCATCACGGCGGAAGATCCGGTCGAGTACTACCTCCCGGGGATCAACCAGGTCGAAGTGAAGCACTCGATCGGGCTGAACTTTTCGCGAATCATCCGGGCCATGCTCCGGCAAGCTCCCAACGTGATCCTGGTCGGGGAAATCCGCGATCAGGAGACGGCTGAGATGGCTATTCAGGCTTCCTTAACTGGACACTTGGTTTTTAGTACTCTGCACACGAACGACGCGCCCTCTTCCATTACACGCCTGATTGACATGGGAGTGGCCCCGTTCCTGGTCGCTTCGTCGGTCATGGCGATCATGGCGCAGCGGTTGGTGCGGGTCATTTGCCCGAAGTGCATTGGTCCGACGAAGCCCGACCCGAGCGATTTGGAATACCTCGAAGTCTCGGAGGAGCAAATTGCCCGGGCCAAGTGGCAGAAGGGGAAAGGGTGTTCACATTGCCAGCACACCGGCTACCGCGGCCGGCGGGCGGTCTTCGAGCTGATGACCATGAATTCGATGCTCCGGGACATGACCTTCAAGCAAGAGCCGTCGCAGAATCTGCGTCGCCAGGCGGAGATGCTGGGGATGAAGACCCTGGTGCAAGATGCCTTGGAAAAAGCGGTGCAGGGGCTGACGACGATCCCGGAAGTGTTGAATCTGCACCGGGGCGGGCACTGAGGCGGGGGACCACTGCGACACGGGCGTGGGCCTTGCTCCTTTCTTCAGGAGACGAGGGTTGGGCGAGGGAAGTCCCGAGCCCGCGCCGCGCGGTTGGCCCGAGCCGGGCGAGCCACAACTCGCCGGGCCGGGGAGTGGTCAACCAGCCGACCGTGGCGTTTTGAAACAAGGGGAGTGTGGCGGAATGCGTCATCGACGCAGTCAGCTGCGTCGACTGAGCTGAGGAGAGGCGAGGGACGGGAGCGAGGGACGCGCGGGGTCGAGCCTGGCGTCTGAGCGAGACTGACGGCGTGGCGGGCAGGGAGAGCGAGGAGAGCGTTCTGGCCGGTGTTGAAGGGTTTTGGGGCCAGAAGTTTGGTGGTGAGGCGTGAGGCGGGGAATAATTCGGCACACGGGGAGACCAGAGACGGTTGGCCCCGGGAAGCGAGAGGACTGATGAGTACCGTACAGATCGACAAGCTGTTGCAGACGGTCGTGAACCACAAGGCGAGCGACCTGCACATCACCACGGGGCAGCCTCCGGTGGTGCGGGCGGGGGGCCGGATGGTCAAGCTCGAGACGAAGTCGCTCGAGGCCGAAGACACGGTCGCCCTGATGAAGTCGATTACTCCCGAGCGGAATCAGCAGGAGTTGCAGGAGAAGGGGGGGACCGACTTCGGGTTCGCGTTCGGTGAGCAGGCGCGGTTCCGCGTGGCGGTCTTCAAGCAGAAGGGGCACGTGGGAATGGTGCTGCGGCGCATTCCCAGCCAGTTCCTGTCGTTCGAGGTGCTGGGGTTGCCCCCGGTGATTGTCGACCTCATCACCCGGCCCCGCGGGCTGTTCCTGGTGACGGGGCCGACCGGGTCGGGCAAGACGACCAGCCTCGCCAGCATGATCAACCACATCAACCACACCGAAGACCGGCACATCATCACGCTCGAAGACCCCATCGAGTACGTCT
>CAIUHT010001267.1 GCA_903898975.1 uncultured Planctomycetaceae bacterium | reverse complement strand
CGTCGGGGTTGCCATCGCGGCAATGGGGAATTGTGCTGCGGCTGAAGTAGAGGGCCCGCCCATCCCCTCCCCGGACCACCTTCACACACGAAGGACTGTCGAGCACCTCCCGCGTGCGGATCGGGGTCGCCAGGGTCGACATCACCGCCCCGGGACACGCATCGAGCAACTCGACCAGTTGTTCGAGATGACGGGCATCGACCTCCGGTTCATCTCCCTGGATGTTGACCACGATGTCGCAGTCGGGAAACGACCGCCGGATGACTTCGGCAATCCGGTCAGTCCCACTGGGATGCTCGCCGGTGGCCTCGCACCGCCCCCCGAACGCCCGGACCGCGGCGATCAATTCGTCTCCCTCGGCGGCCACCACGAGTTCGTCGAAACAGGCGGCCTGCCGGGCCGCCTGCCAGGTGTGCTGGATCAGGGGTTGGCCGGTCTCAGCCAGCAGCAGCTTCCGGGGGAGTCGGGTTGAGGCCACCCGGGCCGGGATCACCCCCACCACCTTCTGTCGTGTCGCCATCGTTGTCCTTTCCCGGGAGTCGACCGATCGGCAGATCCGTCCGCCACTCCCCCTGACGTTGTTCCTGAGTTCCTGTGTTCCTGGATTCAACCCCGAGGGCCAGGCGGTCACCGATCCTGGTGTTGCCTGTCTTCTCTCAACAGAATGCGCCTCAAGTTTTCGGGCCTCAACGGGTTGAGTCATTCCCGGCCCGCCGGGGCCCGCCGGGCCGACTCTGCGTTGTCAGTCCCAATCACCCAGTTGTTCGATCCAGGCAGCGGTTCCATCGCGCAACCAACCGTCGAGCTGGGCCTGTTCCTTGAGTTGCTGACCCCGGGGACGGGGGACGACCACAAACCGGCATTCGACCTCGGGAACGGCGGTCATGTCTCCCCACAGCTTCTCAAACTGCGTCACGGGGAAGATGTCTTCCTGGCCATGCCCCCATCGCCGCTTGACATCCTTGATGGTGATGTAGGTCGGGAGGTGATGGCTGAAACGGCGGATGGCCGCAGTCACGGCGGGACCATCCTTTAGCGAGTTGCGGTCGAGTCCAAACACCGCCAGGAGGCGGTCGATGTCGATCCAGGTGGTCAGGGTGTTGTAGTAGCTCAGCAGGAACTCGTCTTCCTCGCTGGGCAGGGCGAGTCCCTCCACGAGCCGCACGCGGTCCGCCACGCGGGCCAGGCCTCCGCCCCGGTCATCGATGCGACGGGGAATGACCTCGTAGGTCAGGCAACTCTCACCCCGCAGGTGCAACCCCAGCAGGCCCGGATCGAGATCGGCCCCGAGGGTGTCGATGTTGTGCAGCAGCAGGTGTTTCAACCGGGGCTGTTCGGTCAGCAGTTTCAGCAGCACGCCGTTGCGCAGCAGGCTGGGGATCTCAAACCAGTGACCAACCGGGTGCAGGCACTGACCGGGGAGATTGTCGACGTAGTCCGAACCACACCCCGCCGACTCGGCCCAGGCAATCAGGGCGGCGTGCTGGCTGTTCCGCATCTTCTCGGCCTGTTCGTCGAGCAGCGGACGCGAAGTCTCTTCCCAGGCGAACCTCAGGTCGCGGACCATCGGGATGAGTCGCAGCCCCACCGACTGCCCGGGCGAGGTCAAGACAGGCCCGAGCCCCGTGCGGCGCTCTTGTTCCAGCACCCTGCGGATGGGCAGATCGGTGAGATAGCTCGTCGCAAACAGGTGGGGGACCGGGCAGCCCGCCACGCGCGAGGCCCGCCGGGTCTTGGCGAGGTGCACCTCGAGGAAACTGCGGTAACGCCCCTGAAACCGGTGAAACCGGTGCAGCGCCTTGACCACTCCCGCGCCCCGGGTCCACCGGGAACCGGCACCGGCCGCAAGCGTGAAGACCGCCACTTCTCCCCCCGCCAGGGCTGCCGCCCCGCGACGGCGGTCGTCGGCCGTCACCTCCCGGGAGGCATCCCAGACATCCGAGGGCCCGACATCGGCAATCTCCATGCTGACGGGGAGACGATTCTGGGCCAGCCCGATGCGGCCGGCCTTCAGCTCGGAACGGATCTGCTCATGCAACTCCGGGTCGAACCCATTGTCACGCAGCAGCTGGGGCAGGCTCTGTTCGTCCTGCCGCGACTCGGCCTGCCGGGGCAACAGGCTCGTCAGCAGCAATTCGCGGGCTGTCGACAACGCCCCCCCGGGAGCCACTTCCTGTGACACCGACCGCAGCTCGGAACGCTGCAGGGGACTGAGACTCGACGGTGACCGGCGGACCAGGTCGGGGAGGGCCAGGGCATAATACTCGGCAGGCAACAGTGCCTGACGCAACGGGGCGGCCGTGCGCAGCTCGGCCTGGGTCCCCTGCTCGTTGATCTCAAAGTCGTAGACGACCGGCGACATGGCGAAGGGAAAGGCATCCTGCAGCTCCCGCTTGACCTCACTCATCAGGTGCTGCAGGCGGCCCTGGGCCTCGGAACGGATCGCCGGATCGAACAGGAAGCCCATCCCCCCGCCCGACATTCCCCCCAGCATCATGAAGCCCCAGAACGCCTCTCCAAACTGCTGCTGACAGCGGGCAATGAGCGTCTGCGTGTAATGGTTCGAGGCCCACGGAATGATCGCCTGCAGCGGGCCCTGGAAATTGCGGGTTGTCGCCTCGGCCACCCGCTTGAGGTCTCCCGCCGCCAGGGCCTGCTCGATCTGGTCGAGCAGCTCCATCGCCTCCCGCCGGGCGACTGTCTCGCGGGTGCCGCGCAGCAGGTATTTCTCGGTCACCATCCGCAGGATCGGACCGACATCCTGCGCCATCCCCCCATGGACCAGCACCAGGCTGTCACGCAGGGCCTGCCGGGCCTGGTCGCTGATTTCCCCCCGGTCGAACACATGGTGACGCGGCAGCAGCCGGCCCCGGCTCACGCCATACTCGGGGTCGCCCGGAGAGGCCAGTTCCCCGCAGATCCGCTTGATCCCCGGCCAGACCCCGCCGGAATCCTGCCAGCCACCTCCCGATCCCCCCTGCCATTCTCCCAGCACAGCCCGGGCGGCGACGATCCGGCGGTCCGCTTCGGTGAGTGTCCCGGTCAGAGCCGACACCTGCCCCGTCGCCCGCATGCAGGCGGTGATGATGCCCGCCAGCAGGTTCGTCGACACCGCCAGGCGCGACCCCTTGGGGATGTCATTCACCTTCGTGACAATCTCCAGGCCCAGTCCCGGGCCGAGCATGACGGTGAAAAGTTCGGCCAGCGAATGATGGGCCCCCTCGAGTCCCGGGGGAATGATCCCCGAGGCAATGACCCCCGCCTTCACCAGGCCGAGGTAGTCGGCGGCAAAATCAAACGCCTCCGAAACCGTGCGAACCTCTCCCTGGGCCTGCATGTCGACACTCGCCAGCCGCAGCACCGGCTCGTCGATCACCCGCAGGTACACCTCGATGGGAGGCCTCGGCTGTGCGTCCCTTCCATGGACCCCCAGGTCAATCGAGACATTCAGAACCCGGGCCCCCTCGGGATAGTCCATCCCCAGGAAGAAGATGTCACTCCAGGCACTGTGGGTCAGGTCCATGCGGACGGGAGTGCGCTCGCACAGCACGGGGAACCCCTCCCCGTCCCCGGCCCGCTGCAGCAGTTCCGGCCGGAAACGCAGCGGGTGATCGAGGGGATGCCCCATCCGAAACATCCACTGGTTTCCCGGCACCGCGCGGACACAGCGTCGCACCTGCCCCGACAGCGTGGTGAAGGCCAATTCGGAATAGGACGCCGCCAGTGCGCTGCTGAGAGCCTCGCTCGGTCCCCCGGCGTGCCACGCCGCGAGAAAGACGTCGATCGATTCCTCAAACCGCCGCTCGGCAAAGTGCTCGAATCCGCCGTGTGGAATCAAACCGACCCGGCGGCCTTCGAGGCGCGGGGGAAGTTCGAACCGGTGGATGGAAGCGAGGAAAAACAGGGCCCGCACACGCTGGTAGAGATTCGCGGCCGTCCGGCGAAAGGTGTCGAGTTCCTCCGTCGCAGCCACCAGCGCGGCGAGGTCGAGAGTGGCACACAGGTCCTGCAGCGACCGGTCCCGGATCGCGGGATCGTCGGCAGTGATGGTCCGCAACAATTCCGAGCCACCGGCCGCCACCGCCGTTCGCGGCGCTGGAAAAGTCGCGACGGGCTCATTCACCGGAGTGGCTCCTGCGGGCCGCGACCG
>CAIUHT010001266.1 GCA_903898975.1 uncultured Planctomycetaceae bacterium | reverse complement strand
GCTCGTCTGTCCTGACCTCCGTGTCGCAGAGCCTGTCCAACTCGGCGACGGGTGGCACTTTTGTGCTGTCACTGACCGCCAACGGCCAGGCACTCAGCACCGCGGCGCTCCCCTACAACGCGACCACCGACGCGATCGAGAGCGCCATCCAGGCGGTTTCGGGCGTGGCCACCACGGTGACCGGGTCGGGGACCGCCCAGGATCCGTGGGTGATCACCCCCACGTACGGGCAGAGCATCACGACGATCCAGCCCGGGGTGGGGTTCGTGTACTCGGTGAATCCCGGGTTGATGGACGGGACCGCCGTGGTCTACCAGGCGGTCGCCGACAAGCCGATCGAGGGGCTGGTCGATGGGCAGACGTACTACGTGTTCAACCAGCCGAATCCGTACTTCCAATCGAATTTCCCCCAATACGTCCTGGCGCTCAGCACGACGCAGTCGAGTCCGACGCTGGTCTCATTCAACCTGCAGCAGTCGTTCACCGACAGCCAGGGGAACGTGTACCCCGTCGCGGGCTTCGATTCCACGAATGATTACGTCGCGGTCCAGCTGCCCGAGAGCACCAGGACCAGCGTGAGCGTGAACGAGACCAACCTCGCGGGCGGGGTGGCCACGCTCACCAGCATCGGATTGGGGGAGGTGCAGCTCTGGAACACCGCCAGCGGCGGGACCTTCACGATTTCCGCCATTCCCGCGACCGGTGGGGCGGTGCTGACGACCGCCGCGATTGCCTACAACGCGACCGCCGCGGAGGTGGCCTCCGCCCTGAATGCCCTGCCGGGGCTGAGCGTGTCGGTGACCGGCACCGGGGTGGCGTCGGCCCCCTGGCAAATCAACGGCACAGGCTATTTTTCGCTGACCCCGAACGACTCGCTGAGCGGGGGCTCCTCGGTCAGCGAAGTCGTGGTGGCGCTGCAGATGTGGAACTCGGCCCAGGCCGGCACGTTCACCATCTCAGTCACTCCCGCGAATGGCGGCACCACGCAGACCACCACCGCGCTCAACTACAACGCCACCGCCGCGCAGGTGCAGTCGGCCCTCAACGCCCTCAGTGGGGTCAGTGTGACAGTGACGGGGACCGGCGTCGCGACCGCCCCGTGGCTGATTGTGGGAACCGGTCTCCTGGGCATCGACAGCGACGACTCCCAGCTGGCGAGTGGGCCGGCCACCGCCTGGTCGGCCACCACTGCGGTCGGTGCGCTGAACCTGTCCAACAGTGCCACGGACGGGACTTTCACCTTCTCGATTGATCTTTTTGGTGGCCAGACGGCGACCAGCGCGGCACTCCCCTGGAACGCCACGGCGGCACAGGTGCAGACGGCGCTGAATGCCCTGAGCGGAGTCTCCGCGGTGGTCACGGGCGCGGGAACGTCGGCCGACCCGTGGGTCATTGTCGGCACTGGCCTGACGGGACTCAGCACCGATGACACGCTGTTGTTCGACACGAGCGCCAATCCTCCCGCGGCGGTCACCAGCCAGCTGACCTTTGGTTCGGTCCCGGCGACCGAGATCTGGACCAACGCCTCGCTCGGGCTGTTCACGATCTCGGTGACGTCGAGTTCGGGCCAGACACAGACCACCCAGGAGATTTCGTCCAGCGCCTCGGCACAGCAGGTCAGGTCCGCCCTCTCGGCCCTGGAGGGAGTCGACGTGCTGGCGGTGACGGGGACAGGGTCTGCCTCGAACCCGTGGACGATCCTGGCGACGGGCCTGGCCGGCCTGTCGCTCGATTCGAGCAAGCTGAGCCTGGGAATCACCAGTCCATTCAACAACACGACCGCCGGGGTGCTGAATCTCTCGAACAACGCCGCGGGGGGGACCTTCACCATCACCCTCACCCCTCCCGGCGGCACGACACAGACGACCGCCCCACTGGCCTGGAACGCCTCCGCCAGCGAGCTGGCGACGGCCCTCAACGCGCTGACGGGAGTGAGCGTGTCGGTGACCGGCTCGGGAACCAGTGGCACCCCCTGGCAACTGTTCGGCACCGGGCTGGCGGGCTTTTCCACCGATGACACGAACCTGGTACCGGCGGCCGGGGCGACGACCGCCAGCTCGCAGAACAGCACCAGCTCGGTCCCCGCCCGCGAATTGTGGAACACGGCCGGGGCGGGGACCTTCACCCTGTCGGTGGTCTCGAGCGCGGGTCAGACCTCCACCACCGCGACCCTGGCCTGGAACGCGACTCCCGACGCGATCGCCGCGGCGCTCAACACGCTGCCTGGGGTGAGTGTCTGGGCGGTGGAGGGGGCCGGCGTGGTGTCGAATCCATGGATCATCCTGGGAAGTGGCATCAAGGATCTGACCGCGAACACCTCCCAGTTGCAGGCCGGGGCCAGTTCGTGGGCGACACTCTCGCAGGCGACCCAGGTGCTCGCGACCAGCGCCACCTCGGGGAGCTTCACACTCAGCGTGGATGTGGGGGGGCAGACATTGACCACCCCCGCGCTTCCGTGGAACGCGACCGCGGCCCAG
>CAIUHT010001265.1 GCA_903898975.1 uncultured Planctomycetaceae bacterium | reverse complement strand
GGAACGGGCCGCCCGCGAGGCGCTCACCGCGATTGGGCAGAACTTTTACGACGCCCGCGCCCATTACATCGCCGGCTCGGCACTGGCCCGCACCGGACGGATTGAAGAGGCGGTGGAATCGCTCCGGCAGGCGGTCTCGATTCATCCCCTGATGGCGGCGGCCCATCGCGTGCTGGCCGGGCTGTTGAAGCGGACGGGCGATGTCGAGGGGGCCCGTCGGCACCTGGGGCTGGCCCGGGAATCGCACCGCTGGGCGGTTGCCACACCAGCCGCGATCGTGGACCGCCCGACCCATGCGCAGGAAATCCGCGAGGCGTTCGACACCGCCGAGGTGCTGGGGAACAACGCGGGGGCTCCCGTCGCGCTCCCCCCGCTGGCCGAGACCGTGGTGATTGTCACCGGGCTCCCGAGGTCGGGGACGTCGATGATGATGCAGATGCTGCAGGCGGGGGGAATCACCCCGTTCGCCGACGATCATCGCCCCGCCGACGAAAGCAACCCCCGGGGCTACCTCGAGCACGAACTGGCCCGCAAGCTGGCGGCGGACCAGACCTGGGTGGGGCAGGCGAAGGGGCAGGCGGTGAAGATTGTGGCGCAGCTGCTGCCGCACCTCCCCCGCGACCACAAGTACCGCATCGTGATGATGCACCGTCCCCTGGCCGAGATTGTCGCCTCGCAGAAGAAACTGCTGCAGCGGTTGGGGAAGGAAGGGGGTCAGATCAGCGACGAGTCGCTGCAGAAGACCTTCGCGCAGCAGGTTCGGCAGGTGCGGGCCCTGCTGGGGCACTTCCGCCAGAAGGGGCTGCTCGATGTGCTCGATATCAAGTACCACGACGTGCTCCGCGACCCCCAGGCGGTGGCCCGCCAGCTCGCCGGGTTTATGGGAAGCCAGTTCGACGTGGGGAAGGCGGCGTGGGCCGTCGACCCGACCCTGCGACACGAAAAGTCGGGCGAGGCCCCGTCGGCTTAAACGCCGGAGTGCCGGTCCGAAGCAGCGGACTGCGGCAATCGGGACTGCGGCAATCGGGACTGCGGCAATCGGGACTGCGGCAATCGGGACTGCGGCAATCGGGACTGCGGCAATCGGGACTGCGGCGATGGGGACTGCGGCGATGGGGACTGCGGCGATGGGGACTGCGGCGATGGGGACTGCGGCAATAGGGACTGCGGCGATGGGGACTGCTGTCCCTGTCGCCGCTGTTCCTGCTGGGGCACGCGTGTTGTGCGTTCGATCGGCCGCCTGGGGCAGGCTTGCCGGTGGCCCGTCGGGACCCGGCTTGCGGTGGAAAGAACGGGACGGGCGCACGGGGGGATGGTGATCTCACCGACTGCCTGAACAGCAGGTTCGCCGCCAACCAATCCGGGAGGACCAGGTTCCACACGAACCGCCGCTGGGGATCTGCGCGGATGCCTTCTTCCGCAGCGGGCATTCGCTGACCGCGAAAACGTCCTGCACGCTGTTCAACCACGGGGTGCGGAAACAAGCGAGGCCAGTGGCGTGCTTCCTGCCAAGACCGCTCGGGGCGTGCCAGCTCAAGTGATCGCACGGCCTGGAAGGTCGACAGCTCCCTCGTGGCCTCTGTTCGACGAAGCGACCTGTTTGGAGAGCCCCTGCCGGGGCTGCGGTTCAGTGTCAGCGGATCTTTTCACAACGGGATTCACGGTCCTGATCGCGATTGGTGGGCTGGGGTGGGGT
>CAIUHT010001264.1 GCA_903898975.1 uncultured Planctomycetaceae bacterium | reverse complement strand
TGCGGAGCATCCCGAAGGCGTTCCTGAGAACGTATGCGTCCTGGATCGCGGGACAGCGGATTCCCGATATGAACTCAGGGCTGAGAGTCATGCGAAAATCCATTGTCACCAAGTTTTTGAATATTCTGCCCGATTCATTCAGCTTTACGACCACCATCACCCTGGCGATGCTCACGAACTACTACCGGGTCCATTACGAACCCGTGAGCTACAAGACGCGGATTGGAAAGTCGAAGATCCGTCCCATCCGCGATACGATCCGGTTCACGCAACTGATTGTTCGGACGGGCATGTATTTCGCTCCGCTGCGGGTGTTTCTGCCCATCGGCCTGCTGCTGGCGACGGGCACGACGATCAGCCTCTTCAATGATGTGTTCATACTTCGGGACTTGACCGAGAGAACGTTGATTCTGGCGCTGTTTGCGATGAACACGATCATGTTTTCCCTGCTGGCAGACATGATCGACAAGCGGACGGCACGGTGAAGTGCCACTCGAGCATCGAACTTCATCGCCAACATTCGACAAGGAAATCCACAGTGAACGACTTGAATGCTCCCGCCGCTCAGAAGACCGGACTCTCCGACTTCGCCGAGCGTGATCGTGCACTCTGGGACCGGGTCGCAACCGACTATTGCCGCAAGGATTTGCGCCGGTCATCGCGGGTGGCCCGCCGCCTGCGGACCAGGCAGACCATTGCCGCGCTGCCACTCGGCCTCGCTGAGGGTCTGCCGCGCGTGCTCGAGATTGGCTGTGGGGCGGGATTCGGCGCAGAGTACCTCCGGGGGATGTACTCCGACTACTGCGGCGTCGACTATTCGTCTGGGCTGATTGATCTGGCCCGTGAACAGCATCCCGGACCAACGACGCAGTTTGTCGCCTCCGACATCAATACCTTTGAGCCGGGGCGGGCCTTCGATGTCGTTTTCGCCATCGGTGTGCTGCATCATCTGGACGACATTCCGGGGGCCCTGCGGAAGGTGCTGGGAATGCTGCGTCCGGGAGGCTGGTTCGTCGCCAACGAGCCCTCGCCTGGCAATCCGCTGGTGTCGCTGGCCCGCCGGGTGCGGAAGCGTGTCGATGCGAATTACTCCGATGAGCAACGTGAATTGAGCGGGCCGGAACTGCGGTCTGTGGTGGAGCATGCGGGCTTTACCGATGTCTCGCTGTAGGCCCAGGGGATTTTCTCGACCCCATTTGCCGAAGTCGTGCTCAATCCTCAGCTGCTCTCGGCCCCCTTGGCCGGATTGGCCGGATTGGCCTGCGCGGCTGATCGGGCCCTGGAGGCAACTGTGGGTGGCCTGCTGAAAGGTTTGAGCTGGAACCTGATCGTTGCGGGGCGCCGGCCCCTTGAGGCCTGACCGAACGGCTGTGAACCAAGCTTCCCCCGGAACAGAAACCTTGCCAGCCAGGATGACCTCTTCACAATCTGAATCCCACCGCAGTGTGCTGCGTGGTTGGGTCAGGTCGGCCTCGCGGTTTCTCATGGTCAGCGGTGTCAGCTTCCTCACGACGTTTGGCTTGACCGTTTTGGGGCACGATTGGCTGGGGATGACTGAGGAATCTTCGTTCGCGACAGCCGTCTCGGTCGCGTTCGTCATGAATTTCTTCTTTCTGCGATTTTTCATCTACGGGCGCTCCGAGGGCTCGCTGATCAAGCAGTTCCTGGCCTATTGCGTCTCGGCCGCCGTTTTTCGCAGCCTCGAATACTTCGGGTTCACGATGCTGGTCAAGGCGTCGATCATGGATTATCGATTCATCACCGTGTTCGTGCTCATGACGTCCACAGTTCTCAAGTTCCTGTTCTACCGCCTGATTTTTGGGGACCGTCGGCAAGTGCCGGTCGACAAACCCGATTCCGGATTGAGTCCCGAGTAGTCCCCAGCCCGCTGACAAACTGACGGCCGGTCGCCAATCAAAGGGGATTCTGGGCTCGAGCAGTTTTCCACCCATCGTCCACAGACCCGTTCATGTGAAGCCCAAGCGATCGACGCCCTCTGGACTTCTCGATTGAACGCCAGACAGCGAACCGGTCAGGCGCAGTTGAAAACGGACCAAGTCAGACGGACGGGCAGACGCCTGGGTGTGAGGTCCTTGCTCATCGAAAGGGCAACGCCAGAAGCGCTATCCGGGGGACACCGATGGCATGCGGAATCGCAGCGAATCACCCTCTCGGGCAGGCTCCCTCGCGTGAGACCAGAGAGTCAGCCAAGTCGCGACAAGAACGGGGGAACGGAACAACACTCTCCGACACCGCCGATCCCGGGAGTTCGCAACGGTGGCCTGGGATCTGATCAGTCAGGCGGATGTCTCCCGTGGAAGGCAGTGGTTCCAGCGAGTTCAATCCGGAACAGCCTGTCATCCCCAAGTGCACCCTACCACGATTTTTCCAGATCGGATCGGGCCTTAAGGCGCCACGCCAACTGGTTGCGTCCCTCATCGTGCCCCGAAGTAGTTCAGTCGGTTTGTTCCGGGGGGCTCGCTTCGGCAGGGTAGACCTGGTAGTCGAGCGGATCGGCAGTCATTTGAAAGAGTCGCCGATTGGGAAAGGTCTCGCGAGCCATCTCACGCCACCCCGGGGTTTCCGTGACGAACACGACCCTGTTCAACTCCAACGGGAGAGTCATGGTCCAGAAGCCAGCGCGGGGATCCTTGCAGAATCCTGGCGTTCGCCGGTTTTCGTCGCGCGGCAGGGCCACCACGGCCTGGTCGATTCCCTGTGCCTGAACAGCACGCCAGACCCTGCCATCGACACGATTCGGGGGTGCGGCCAGCAGTTCAGCGGCACGCCAGGGCAAAACACCTACCAGCAGGACGATGAACCCCGCGAACAGCCAATTAACGAGAATCCCGTACAATTCCGCATGGGGCCGCCCCGGACCGGAGCGACGCACGGCGGACTGGGTGACAACAGCAATCATGACAGCAACCATCGGCATCGCGGGAAGAAGCCAGCGTGGACCAAAGTAAGGGTTCTCCAGAAACACAAACAGCGAGTACCCGAGAATTGTCGCGATGCCCCAGGCGATTAGCGGAAGAGCGCGACCGAGATCGCGACGGCAAGAAACCAGCGAGTAACAGGTGAGGGCGACCACCGGAGCGGCTCCCAGATACCCATACAATCCCAGCCCAACAATGTTTTCATGAATCCAGCTGACGGCCGAAATGAACCCGTTTGGTGCCTGGCTCAACAGCAGATCGAGACTTGAGCCCTTGGGGGCATACATGGTTCTCGCGGTGCTGCCGGTCACAGCGTGGTTCGCCGCAAGGACAGCAGCAATCCCCGGTATTGATCCTGCAATGACCGCCGGCAATTGCAGCAGTCGGGCTGGCGACCGCACCAATGCCGCCAAGACAACGGGGGCGAGGGCCAAGGAGCAGAAAACCGCGTCTGCGGGCCGACAGGCGAGTGCGGCGCTCACAGCCACCCCCGCGGCAGCCCCCTTCAGGTAGCTGCCTTCCTCCAGGGCTTCCCAGAGGCAGGCAACAAATGCCAAGAGAAAAAAGGTTGCGGCGACGTGGGAGAGTTGCTCGGCAGCACTCAGCACCACGAATGGACTCACCACGAACGCCAACGTGGCATAGAGGGCCAGTCGGGAATTCAAATGCCGACTCACAAACCGATGCAGCAGCAGCACGATACCGCCCAGCAGAATCGGATTGGCCAGCCAGCGCAACCCCAGTCGGTCAAAAGTGCCAAGAATCAGCGGCCAGCCGGGCGGATACTGCCCCACAAATCCAGCCGGAGTCACGCGGAATTTCAGCCGCATGGGATCGAACAGTTCCGGATGCAGGGGAGGCTCGCAGGCCAGCCTGCCATG
>CAIUHT010001263.1 GCA_903898975.1 uncultured Planctomycetaceae bacterium | reverse complement strand
CCAGCGCCACGTAGACCTGGCGGGAAAGCCAGGTGTCCACATCGGCTTCAGGCCGCCCAATCGCCCCCAGCAGTGATTTCTGCAGCCCCTCCTGGGCCTCGACCGTTGTGCGCCGCACCTGCGCAATCCGCTCGACATACCGCTCGACATCAACCGCCTCGGGTCGCTTCCGCACACTGAAGACCACCAGGTGCGACGCGTCAACCACCTGGGGCTGATTCCACGACGCGGCCAACAACTGCTGCCGAATGGCCGGGTTGTCGACCACAAAAAACTTCCAGGCCTGCAGGCCATAGCTCGAAGGAGCCAGCGTCACTGCCTGCTCCAGCACAGCCCAGTCGGCTGGCGCGATCTTGCGGGTCGGGTCGAATTTCTTGGTGGCATACCGCCAGTTCAACTGGTCGAGCAGCACGCGGGACGGAATCGGGGGCATCGGCAGCAGGGGCGAAGAACAAGTCGGTCGGGAATGGCCTGGGCAGAGGTCGACGAAACTCTCTCAGCCCACACGCCGGACGTCCCACCGCTGTGGAACCGCCGGTCGCGAAGCCCAGTCTAACCACAGCCGCGATAAAAGCGGAGCATTCCCCCCCCTCACCCTGTTCGTACTCACCCCCATTCCCAATCACTCCTTTCCCAGTCACCCCCACCCTCCACGACCTGTCGCCGCACTCGCCACACGCCGATCGGCCGCCGAACTGCGCCGGATGCCTGTGCGCCGGATGCCTGTGCGCGTGACATCGCTCCGCCTGGACGCCACGGGCCGAATCCGCTTTGTCGCCTTCACCCTGCCGCCAGCGCACGTCCACCGCACTCTCGCCAGCCCCCCCGCCTCACCCTCCACAACTTCGACTCTCGGTCGTGGCGCGCGGGGCCTTCGGGCGACGGCCCCCGTTGCGCCTGCCGCAGACTCCCCGGCTCGACCGGTTTCGATACAATCGCGGCTCAAAGTCCAACCCCGGCAGGAACTTCGCACGTCGTTCGACTGCCGCCGGTCTCTTCCCTCTTGCAACTCCCATGAGCGAACAACCCTTCTCCCTCGCCATCCACGGCGCCGGCGGCCGAATGGGCCAACGGCTGATTGCCCTCTCGCACCGCGACCCCCAACTCCGACTGCAGGCGGCACTCGAAGCCCCCCAGTCCAAGCTGCTCGGGCAAGACTCGGGAGAACTGGCGGGCATTGGCCGCAACGGCATCCCCCTCTCCGCCTCCCTCGAAAACCGGGTCGATGTGGTCATTGATTTCTCGGTCCCCGCCGCTGCGGCCCAGATCGCCGAGGCGTGCGCCCAACGGCAGATTCCCCTCGTGGTCGCCACCACCGGGCTTGAAGGCGAACTCAAAGACCGTGTGCTGGCCGCCGCCCAGCAGACCCCCGTGCTCATCTCCCCCAGTATGAGCCTCGCGGTGAACGTCGCCATGAATCTCGTCCGCAAGGCGGCCCAGGTGCTGCGGGGTGTTCCCGATGGCGTCGATGTCGAAGTCATCGAACGCCACCATCGCTTCAAGGAAGACGCCCCCAGTGGCACCGCCCTCCGCTTCGGCCAGATTGTCGCCGAAGAAATGCGGCAGTCGAATCACGTCCACGGCCGCCATGGTCGCCCCGGAGCACGCCCCCGCGACGAAATTGGCTACCACGCCCTTCGCGTCGGCGACAATGTCGGTGAACACACCATCGTCTTCGGACTCATGGGCGAAACGCTCGAGGTCACCGTCCGCGGCCATACCCGCGACAGCTACGCCTACGGGGCCCTCGCCGCCGCCAAGTTCCTCGCCACCCGCAAGCCCGGGCTCTACTCGATGGCCGACGTGCTCGACATTTAAGTCCCCCCGCAGCGGGAGCGGTTCCCTCCCGAACCGCTCCCGCCCCGACGGCTTCCGGCCTCGTCACTCCGCCCCCTCCCCGCCGCCGTTATGCCCGAACCTCCCTCGCTGCACCAGTTGCACTCCCGGCAGTTCGAGACCAACCGGTATGTCTATCCGGTCATCTCGCGCCGGAGTCGCGGGCTGTCGGTGGGCATCAACCTGAACCCCGACAAGATCTGCAATTTCGACTGCATCTACTGCCAGGTCGACCGCACTGTCCCCTCGACCACGCGGTCGGTGGACCTCCCCGTGCTGCTGAGGGAACTCGACGAATTGCTCGCCGACGCCGCCTCCGGTGCAATCTTCGAACACCCGAAGTTTCGCCTCACTCCCCCCGACCGCCGCCGCATCAACGACATCGCGTTCGCCGGCGATGGCGAGCCAACCACCCACCGCGAGTTCGACCGCGTGGTCGCCGAGGTCGCTGCGGCCAAGGCCCGGCATCACCTCACGCAGGTCAAGCTGGTGCTCATCACCAACGCCAGCATGTTTCACCGCCCCGTCGTTCGCCGCGGGCTCGAGCTGCTCGACCACAACCAGGGGGAAATCTGGGCCAAGCTGGAAGCCGGAACAGCCGCGTATTACGAGCAGATCGACCGGACCAGCATTCCGTTTCGGCAGATTCTCGAGAACATCACCGCCGCCGCCCAGGTGCGCCCGCTTGTCATCCAGGCGCTCTTCATGCGGGTGGCAGGCGCGGCCCCTCCCGACAGCGAGTTGGCCGAGTGGATCCGCCGGCTGGAAGAGATCCGCGCCGCGGGGGGGCAACTCAGCCTCATCCAGGTCTACACCGTCGCCCGCCGCCCCGCCGAAGAATTCGTCACCAGCCTCTCCGACGAAGAACTCGAGGCGATTGCCCAGCGGGCCCGCGAGGCCGGCTTCGCCGCCGAGGTCTTCGGCGCGGCCTGAACCGTCGGTCCCCTCTCTCAGCCCCACCTCCCATGCAATACCTCGGCCCTCTCCCGCTGGTCTACGAGTTCGACCGCAAACTGCCCCCCCGGGCCCGAGTGGAACCGGGCGAGATCTTCCAGGTGGAATCGGAAGACGCCCTCTCCGGGCAGATCCGTCAGCCGGGCGACCGCCGCGACAAGTCGCTTGTTCCCTTCAGCAATCCAGTCGTGGGTCCAATCGTCGTCGAGGGGGCCGAAGTGGGCGACACGCTGGCGGTCCACATCCACCGCATCGAACCCCGCGATGGTCAGTGTGCCACCTACACGGGCCCCGCCCGGCAACTGACTGAATGGCTGGGAAGCGACGTCCCCCACGGAGCCCATGTCTGCCCCATCCGAGACGGCCAGATCGCCTTCAATGACCGGGTCTCGATTCCCTACGAACCAATGCTCGGGTGCATTGGCACCGCCCCGGCGTGGGGAGTCCCCTCCACTGGTCCCGCCGGACCGCATGGGGGCAATCTCGACCTGGTCGAGGTCGCGCCCGGCAGCACCCTGTTCCTCCCGGTCAGCCTGCCGGGTGGGCTGCTGTTCCTGGGCGACGCCCATGCCGCGATGGGCCATGGCGAACTCTCGGCGACCGGGCTCGAGATGGCAGCCATCACCACGCTCTCGGTGTCGGTGCTGAAGACCCGCTCGCCCGCCGGCCTGCGGCTCGAAACTCCCGCCTTCCTCATGACCATCGCCACGCAGGCGACCCACGAGCGGGCGATGGCCGAGGCCTTTTCCCGCCTCATCCTGTGGCTCGAGGCCGAGCATGGCTGGCCGCGCTGGCAGGCGTACGACCTGCTGACCCACGTCGCTCGGGTCTCGATCGGCCACTACACCACGGGCACGGTCGGCGTGCGGCTTGACCGCCGCTTCCTGTAGGGCCACGCCTCGCCGGCGCACGGCCCGAGCGCACGGCCCGAGTGCTGGCCCGTGTCCCAGCCCCGGGTGCCGGTCCCGTTGCCACTTCCAGTGCCAGTCCCGCCCCCGCTCAATCCCTCTTCGGGGAACCTCGTCGCGCACTGCCTCGTTCATTACCATCGGGCACAAGACACTCCCCAGTGGGAAGTGCCCGCCCACCATCGCCCGCCTTGCGACCTCCCGCCCCGGGGTGCTGAATGCTCTTCGATACGCACACCAACCTGATGTGGTATCCCGACCACCTCTCCGATGAGTTCGTCGAGTTCGCCTGGGAGGCGAAACGGGCCAAGATGAAACTCTCGCAGGATGTCTACTTCGCCGGCAGTGACGTCGCCGCCAACAACGCCTTCGACTCCCGCCCCCAGCAACTGCTCGAGGCGACCCGGGACGCCGACAAGGTCATCGTCTTCGGCATCAAGGCCCCGTTCTGTGGCATCAATGCCGACCAGGAACTGATCGCCCAGTTTGTCAAAGAGCACTCCGACCGCTTCATCGGCTGGTGCTCGGTCGACCCCAACGATGCCGACTGTGTCGAACAACTGGTCTATTACGTCGAGCACCTGGGGCTCCGGGGGCTGAAGTGCTCGCCGATTTATCAGAACTGGAATCCCCAGGATCCCAGGCATCTCCCCCTGTTCCGCAAAGCCGAGGAACTGGGGATTCCCGTCAACATTCACCAGGGCACCTCGTTCGTCCGCCCCGGACCGCTCAAGTACGCCAATCCGGTGCTGCTCGAAGACATCGCCATCGCCTGCCCCCGCCTGCGGATGGTCATCGCCCACATGGGCCACCCCTGGGAGGATGAATGCATCGTCCTCATCCGCAAGCATCCCAATCTCTACAGCAACGTCTCCGCGCTCCATTACCGCCCCCTCCGGCATTACCACGCCCTCATCAGCGCCATCGAGTACGGCGTCGAGCACAAGCTGATCCTCGGCTCAGACTTTCCCTCCGCAACGCTGCCGCAGGTCATCGCCGGGCAACGCAAGGTGAACGACATCCTCGAAGGAACCCGCCTCCCCCGCGTTCCCGGCGAGGTCATCGAGAACATCATCTACGAGAACTGGAAGCGGTTCCTCCCCGAATACGCCTGACCGCCGTCCCCACCCCGCGCGGCACACCCCGCACCTCGTGCTCCCCAAGCCGCCCCGCCCCTCAGCCCCCCCTCCCCGATCACCTCCCTCTCCGCCTGCGATCGCCATGGACACCCGCCCCGTCACGGCTGACCGACTCGCGTCGTCGGTCATCGCCGTCCCCCCACTGGCCCGGCACTCCGACCGCCGCTGGAATCATTCCGCCAACGCCCGGCTCATCGCCCACATGGAGGCGGGGGGCATCCGCACACTGCTCTATGGCGGCAATGCCGTGCTCGGGCACGTGGGGCTCGAAGAATATGGCGAACTGCTCGACCAACTCGCGCAGCAGGTCTCTGCCAGCACGCTGGTCATCCCCTCGGTCGGCCCCGGCTACGGATTGATGCTCGAGCAGGCGCGGCTGCTGCGGGCCACCACATTTCCCACCGCCATGCTGCTTCCCACCCGCGATCCCACCACCCCCGCCGGGATTGAGCGGTCGGTCGCAGGGTTCGTCGCCGCGTTCGGCCGACCAGCCGTGCTGTATCTCAAGGCCGCAGACACCATCGACGTCGCCGGGGTGAAGCGGTTGAAAGACGCGGGCCTGCTGGCCTTCGTCAAGTACGCGGTCCCCCGCACCGACCCGACGGACGACCCGTTTCTCTCGGCCCTCTGCGATGCGGTGGGAGCCGAGTTCCTGGTCAGTGGCATGGGCGAACAACCCGCGATCCCGCACCTCAAGGCCTTTCGGCTGGCCGGGTTCACCGCCGGTTGCGTCTGCCTGGCTCCCCGTCTCTCGCAGTCACTGCTGCGGTCCATCCAGGCGGGCGATTGGGAACGTGTCGAAGCGCTCCGCCAAAGGCTGCTGCCCCTCGAGTCGCTCCGCGACGCGCTCAGCCCGGTCCGCGTGCTGCACGAAGCCATTGGCCTGGCCGGTGTCGCCGAGATGGGCCCCATCACTCCGCCTCTCTCGCCGCTCCCCGACGCACAGCGGACGCAGGTCGCCGCGGCCGCCATCGAACTGCTCCGGTTTGAAGAATCCCTCGCCTCGTCCTCCAGCCCCCGCCAGGTGCCTTAATGCTTGTTGGCTACGTCAGTGACGAACGCTTTGTGGCCCTCTCGGGCGTGCAGATCGAATTCCAGCAGAATCAGCAGACCAGGGCAGTTGTGCAGTCGACCCCCCGAGGGGCGGTGCTGGTCGAACTTCCCGCGGGATCGTACGACGTCACGCTCGTCGCCCCGGGGTTCGGTTCGAAACGGGTGACGCTCGATCTCCCCCAGGCCCAGCCTTACCACTTCCGCCTGCTCGCCGATGGAATCCTCGGTTACGTCTGGCCCCGCGAGGTGAAAACGGGCGAACGTTCCGAGTTTCGTGTTCACTCTTCCGAACCGTACCGCCTCAGCCTGTGGCGATACGGATGGAAACGCGAGCTGGTCCGCCTGCTGGGCTGGTTCGACGAACACGGTCCCCGGGCCACCATGCAGATCACCCCCGATGGTGATTACACCCAGACCGGCGTGCAGTGGAACAAGACCGGTTACGGCAGCGCGCACCACACGCAGTTCGTGACCGGCCCCGAACGCTCCGGCCTCTACTACCTGCACGCCTCGCAGGAATCTTCCGGACGCTT
>CAIUHT010001262.1 GCA_903898975.1 uncultured Planctomycetaceae bacterium | reverse complement strand
TTGCTGCACGGGGTCTCGTTGACATTCAGTGGCGAAACAGAAGCGGCACTCGCCCGGATCTCACGCGTGCCGCCCCGTGGAACCTTGCGGCGCCCGATGTTGCTCTGGTCGGCAGAATGCTTTCGTCGGCTGGGGCGGTTGGGGGATGCCGAGCAGCTTTTGAAGCAGCTCGTCAGTGATCTTCCCGACGACCCTGAGGCGCACCGCCGGCTCGGGGCAGTCTACCATAGTCTGGGAGCCATGGACTTCGCGTTGGCTGCCTGGCGGAATACCGCCCGCCTGGATCCCGAAGACTATCGGGCCTACCGCATGCTGGGCCTGGTGCTGAGTGCCGACTATGCCAACTACACTGCGGCGATTGAGCAGTACCGACTGGCCCTCTCGAAGAAGGTCCCCGAATCCGAGGACGGCCCGCTGCGGATCGAGCTCGCGCAGTGCCTCATCGAGCAGCGTGATTACGCTGCGGCTCTCGAGGTACTCGAACCGGTTCCCGAGGCATCTCGGATCTTGGTAATGCGGGCTGAATGCCACTGGAGCACGGGGGAACTCGACCAGGCTCGCCAGCTGCTGGCTCGTGCCGAGGAACTGCAGCCAGGCAACAGTGCGGGCCGTATCCTGAGGGCACGCATGCTGTTGGATGACGGTCAGCGTGAGGCGGCTATCGCCTTGTATCGAGAGATCCTGGAACGTGAACCGCACGACTTTCAGACCCGCTACCAGCTCGCACTCGCCTACCAGGCCCATGGTGATACCGAGGCCTACGAGCGAGAACTGCGGCATTACCAGGAATCCGAAAAGAAACGCGCCGAGTTGTTTGACATGTATCGCGTGGCCATGAAGAACCCTGCCGACGCGCAGATCCGAGAGCAGATTTCAGCCCTCTGCGAGGAGTTGGGACAAGAGTCGCTGGCCGAAACCTGGCGAACGGCCGCGAAGAATGCCCGGGCTCTCCTTGGTGAATTGCAGGGAGACACTGTCTCCCCGCACGCTTCAGAGTCGCCCTGAGTCGCTCAGGGTTGTGAGTCCCCCAAGGTTGACTGGCTTGCCAAGCGCCGGCAGGAGAAATGATGGGCCGCCGACTTGTCAGCGCACTGTTCCGGCCAAAGAGGTGTCTGCGGAGCGGGGCGGTCTGCCTGTGACTAGCGTTAGCTGAAATGGTGCGCAAAACCCTGGCTTTGATTGCGCGAATTCGGACTGCCGCAGTTCTTTCAGCCCTGAATCCGACCCGAGCAAAGTTGCGGCCTGAATTCAGTCGGTAGGCGAGTCAATCCCGGGTCCCTTCGGAATCTCGAGGCTCTGGCTCGGTCCGATTGATCTCGGCGGGTTGCTCTCGGCTCAAACCAGCTCGCCGGCGGTGGAACTCGGCGCGTTCCTCATTCGCCTGCCGTTCGTAGTAGTCGGCCAGTCCCGAATGGGCAGCGACATTGCCGGGTTCCAGTTGCAGCACATTCCGCAGCCAATGGGCTCCATCGTCGGGACTGTCGTACTTCAGGAGGGTCTGGCCAATCTCCAGTCGGGATGCGACATCTTCCGGGTCGTCTTTCGCCTTGTCCATCAAGTTGCGGGCTCGTCCCAGGGCGGCTTGAGCCTCGGCAACGAATTTGAGGTGTTCCACCGCCTCGCTGCCACGGCCGGCATGTTGCAGGGCGGTGGCGTATTGAAACCGGGCGTTGTACTCGAACGGCCGTGCCTTGACGATCGGCTCCAGCCAACGGAGGGCTTCCTCGGGATGCTGCTCGCGAATCTCGAGTTGCCCCATCACCAGCCTCGCGGGAGGCGACTCAGGATCAATCTTCAACTGCGACTCAAGCACCCGACGCGCCTCGCCCAAGTCCCCCTTCTCGAGCAGACAGTGTGCGAGCGCGGTGGTTAAATCCACATTGCCAGGTTGTCGTTGAACCAGGTAGCGAATGTGCTGTTCGGCTTCCTCGAACTGTTCGAGGTCGATCAGTCCCTCAGCCAGGAAGCGGCGGATTTCATCCCGCTGAGGGGCCAGCTCCAGGGCCCGACGCAGCTC
>CAIUHT010001261.1 GCA_903898975.1 uncultured Planctomycetaceae bacterium | reverse complement strand
GGTGCAGACCCAGCAGGTGCAGCAGCGTGGCATGAAAGTCGTACACCGTGCAGACGTTCTCGGCCGCCTTGTAACCAAACTCGTCGGTCGCCCCATAGCTGAAGGGAGCCCGCACCCCCGCTCCCGCCAGCCACGCGGTGAACCCGGACGGATTGTGATCGCGCCCCTGCGCACCCGCCTGGAATGTTGGCATCCGCCCAAACTCGGTGCACCAGACCACCAGGGTGTGCTCCAGCAAGCCCCGCTGCTCGAGATCGTTCAGCAGGGCCGCCGTCGGCTGATCAAGAATCTCCCCATGATTCGTGTACTGATCTTTCAGCACCTTGTGACCATCCCAATTGCTCGTCCCCTCGCCCCCCACCTGGTAGGCCCCGTTGAAGAGCTGCACAAACCGCACCCCTTGCTCCAGCAGGCGCCGGGCCAGGATGCAGTTCCGGGCGTAGCCCGCCTTGACCTGGGCCACCCCACCTCCCGGTGTGTCGGCCCCGTACGCCCGCAGCACATGCTCGGGCTCGGAAGCCAAATCGCACACGCCGGGCACGCTCAACTGCATGCGGGCCGCCAGTTCGTAGCTCGAAATCCGCGCGGCCAATTCCGAATCGCCCGGAAACCGCCGCAACTGGTGTCGGTTCAGCTTCAGCAGCAACTCCCGCGTCGCCGCGTCCGTCGCCGGGCCAATCCCCTCCGGTCGGGCCAGGTTCCGCACCGGCCGCGACGCGTTGAAATCGGTCCCCTGGAACGCGGCGGGCAGAAACCCCGGGTTCCAGCAATTCCCGCTCGACTGCGGTGCCCCCCGCGGATCGGGAATCGCCACGTACGCCGGCAGATTGGCGTTCTCACTCCCCAGGGCGTATGTCACCCACGCCCCCACACTGGGGAAGCCATCCAGGGTGAACCCCGTGTTCATGAAGTTCTCGCCCGGTCCGTGCGTGTTCGTCTTCCCCGTCAGCGAGTGCACGAAACACATCCGGTCGGCCCACGCCCCCAGTCGCGGCACGAGATCCGAAATCATCTTCCCGCACTCGCCCCGCGGACGAAACTCCCACGGACTCCGGCTCAAGGCCCCCTGGGCCCCCTGGAACGTGACCAGCTTGTCGCCCCCGGGCAGAGGCTGGCCATGCCGCTCGATCAGTGCCGGCTTGTAGTCGAACGTGTCGAGATGACTGACCGCCCCGGCACAGAAGATCATCAGCACCTGCCGGGCCCGCGGTTCGAAATGCGCCCCGCGACTGCCATTGGGGTTGGCCGGGTCGATCCGCGGACGAATGGGTGGCCCCTCTTCCGCCACCGAGCCCCCTGCGACTTCACGCGGCGCAGGCTCGGCCGCCCGCAGTCGCCCCTCGGCCTGCAGCATGTGCCGCAACGCCAGCCCCCCCAGGGTCCCGGCCCCCAGCCCCAACACCTCGCGACGCCCAGCCTGCCCACTCATCGACCGTTGCTCCGTTCCATCGCGACCATCTCAGTCTTCGGACCCCGTCACGCCCCACCGGTGGCCTCCACCGGGCGACAGGCCCACGGCTCAAGTATCCCACGCCCCCCCTGCCCGGGCAACAATCACCCCTTGTTCAAAGCCCCGCCGCGACGGGCGCCCCCTGCCTCCTGTTCGCAGCGCCCCCCCCCTCTCCAACACTGCGTCGTTCCCACCACACACGCCAAAAACAACAACGGGCGGAGCAGCGGCCTGAAACCGCTCTCTCCGCCCGTTTCGATTCACAGCCCGCAACAGGGTCTGTCAGGAGACAACTTTCTGGAATCGGCGGACCGCCTCTTCCACATTCTCCCGACTGTTGAACGCGCTCAGGCGGAAGTACCCTTCGCCGCTCGCGCCAAACCCGCTCCCCGGCGTCCCCACCAGGTGGGCCGTCTGCAACAGCCGGTCAAAGAACTCCCAGCTTGTCTGCGACCCCGGGGTCTTCACCCACACGTACGGGGCATTCACGCCGCCGTAGACTTTCACCCCCGCCGCCTGCAGCCCCTCGCGAATCAGGCGGGCGTTCGTCAGGTAGAAGTCAATCAGCGTCTGCACCTGCTTCTTGCCTTCGGGCGAGTAGATCGCCTCGGCGGCCCGCTGCACCGGGTAAGAGACCCCGTTGAACTTGGTGGTGTGCCGACGGTTCCACAGTCCGTGCAGCGGAATCCGCTCGCCCCCCAGTCCCGCGGCGGTGACGCTCTTGGGGACCACGGTGAACGCGCACCGCACCCCGGTGAAGCCCGCCGTCTTGCTGAAACTGCGGAACTCGATCGCCACATCCCGCGCCCCGTCAATCTCGTAGATCGAGTGCGGAATCGTCGGATCGGTGATGTACGCCTCGTAAGCCGCGTCGAACAGGATGATCGCGTCGTTCTTCTTCGCGTACTCGACCCAGCGGGTCAACTGCTCGCGGGTCGCCACCATCCCCGTCGGGTTGTTCGGGTAGCAGAGGTAAATCAGATCGACCCGCTCCTTGGGCAGCTCGGGCACAAACCCGTTCTCGGCGGTCGCCGGAATATACACCAGCCCCTCGTACCGCCCCTGCTCATTGCTGGGACCGGTCCGCCCCGCCATCACGTTCGTGTCGACGTACACGGGGTAGACGGGGTCGACAATCGCCACCTTGTTGTCGTCGCCGAAGATCTCGAGGATGTTCCCCGTGTCGCACTTCGATCCGTCCGACACGAAGATCTCGTCGGCGTCGACCCGCACGCCCCGCGAGGCGAAGTCATGCTTCGCAATCGCCTCCCGCAGAAAATCGTACCCCTGCTCGGGACCGTAGCCGCGAAAGGTCGAGCGGGTTCCCATTTCGGCGACCCCCTGCTGCCACGCGGCGACAATCGCGGGGGGCAGGGCCTCGGTCACATCGCCAATCCCCAGGCGGATCACCTTCGCCGTGGGGTTGTCGGCGACAAACTTCGAGACGCGTCGACCAATCTCGGGAAACAGGTATCCAGCCTTCAGCTTCTGGTAACTCGTGTTGATGCGGGCCATGGTGTGTGGGGTAGGAAGGGGGTCCGCAGGGTGGACCCGGGCGGCAGAAAACAGACCCGCATTCTCGGGGGCCGGGGCGAACCCTGCAAGCTTCCTGCTACCGCTTCAGCCAGATCGAGAACTGGGGAGAATGAGGCCCCCGCGCCGTGACCGGCACCGGAGTCGCCTCCCCCTCCAGGGCCGACAGCTCCCGCTGGAATTCCGCCTGCCACACCTCGAACCGCCGCTCCGCCTGCTCCCGGGCCTGTCGCAGTTCGGCTAACTGCTCCACCACCTGCTCGCGCAGCCGGACCACCAGCGCTCGCGTCGCTGACTGGTCTGGGGTACCGGTCTTTCCGAACTCCATCATCTTCAGCCAGGACTGGGGAAAACCGGAACCAGGAACAACGACACCACCCACCCACACGCCGCCACACAGCCACCCGCCACACAGCCATCGACCGAACTGTCAGCCCACCACCCGGCAGCCCACACCACCGAGCAGCCCACCACCGCTGAACGCACCCGCCACGCCAGCGACACCGCACGCTTCCCGCGCCGACTGCAACACCCAAAGTCGCATGAAATGCATGCTGGGTTGGTTGTTGGTTTCGACTGCGTAGACCACCGAACTTCAACGGCTTCGGTTAAGATTCCGGTTCGGGTAGTCCGTGACAGTTGGAACAATTACTCCACCGGCGCAGGCTGGTGCAGCCCCCGTTCAGAATCCCTCCCCCCCCACCCCCGGCTCCTCATCTCCCGCGACTCCCCTTCCCCCCCTCCCCGCCGGATGATCGCCCCGCCAGACCGCCCGGCCGCCACACCGCCCGCC
>CAIUHT010001260.1 GCA_903898975.1 uncultured Planctomycetaceae bacterium | reverse complement strand
TGCAGTCGCAGAACCCCAACACCGTCATCCTGGGGGCCATTGCCCTCGCCCGGCAGGGAGATCGCGAACACCAGCTCCCCATCCTGATGGCGCTGGGCAGCCTCGACTCATCCAGCCTCAACCGCAGTCAGCGGCTGGGGGTGCTGCGGGCCCTGCAACTGGCCTTCATCCGCCTGGGAGCCCCCGATGACGATCTCCGCCAGGCGGTGGTCACCCGGCTGGAGCCGGCGTACCCCACCACCGACGCGGCGCTCAATCGCGAACTGTTGAACCTGCTGGTGTTCCTGCAGTCGCCCCGGGTGGCGGCCGCGGCTGTGCCCCAGTTGGCCGAGGGCGAGGCGAACCGGACGACGCGAAGTCTCGCCGACCCGGGCAACCAGATTGCCCCGCGGTACGTCCCCGGGACTCAAGAGAAGTCGGGCGACACCGGACTGACCGACCTGATCGACCGGAACCGCGGCTACGGCGGGGCGATTGCTTCGATGCTGGCCAACCAGCCCGAGATCGAGCAGATGCAGACGGCGTTCGCGCTGCGGAACCTGAAGGCGGGCTGGTCCACCGAAACGCGGCGGGCGTATTTCGAGTGGTTTGCCCGGGCGCGGAAATGGACGGGGGGCAACAGCTTCCAGGGCTTCCTCCGCAATATGGATCGGGACGCCTACGAGAACTCCAGCGACACCGAGCGACTGGCGATTGAGGCGCTGGGGGCCCGCAAGCCCGAACCGGCCCCTGAACTTCCCAAGCCGGCTGGCCCCGGTCGCGACTGGACGCGCGCCGAGATTCTCAAGATCGCCGAGACGGGGCTGAAGGGGCGTGACTTTGCCAACGGCAAGAAGACCTTCGCCTCGACTCGCTGTGTGCTCTGTCACCGGTTTGGCGGGGAGGGGGGGGCAACCGGTCCCGACCTCACGCAGTTGGCCGGGCGATTCAGCGTGTCCGACCTGGTCGATGCGATTGTGGAACCGAGCAAGGTGGTTTCGGACCAGTACAAGGCGGTGGTGGTCGAGACCAAGGAAGGGAAGACCCACACCGGTCGGCTGGTGAACGACAACGGTCGCTCGATTCGCCTGGTGGTCGATCCGGAAGACGCGACGAAGACGGTCGAAATCGCCAAGACCGACATCGAGGAGCAGAACCTCTCGGGAACCTCCCTGATGCCCGCCGACCTGCTGAAGCCCCTCAACGAGAATGAAGTGCTGGACCTGCTGGCCTACCTGCTCTCGCGTGGGAATCCCGGCGACAGTCGCTTCAAGAAGTAAGTCGGCTGAGTCAGACCGCAGGGCGGCGGAGGGGCAGCGATCCCTCCGCCGCCCTCGTTTTTTAGCGGGCTGGCAAAACTCTTCATGGCTTTCGAACGGGGAGTGGTTTTTCGCGGGCGAAAGGCTCACATCATTTTTTGAGAGGGCCGCCGGCCAGCGCCGCCAGAATCCGCGGAAAAATCGCGCGTGCATTCCTGCCAGCGGTTGCCATGTTTTTGGATTGCGAAGCAGCTGAACTCCTCTGCAACCCACCGGCCCGGCTCTGGGCTGAGTCGATAAATCGCGTGCGAGTCGCGCGCGGCTCGTTGGCAGCGGTTGAGCCCGACGGCCCCGTCTCTCGTGGGGTCGTCACGGAACGCTGCAGCGGTCAACATGTGCCGCTTCAAGCGACGCCGCTCAGGCCAGTGGCTGGGGTCGATTCCCTTCGAGGGGATGGCGCGACGCGCAATCTCGACGTTGTCATCCCGCCACGGAGATCGTGCTGTCGGACTCCCGGCAGATGTCGTGGTGTACCAGGGGCGCAGCGGCTGGAGGCGACCCCGCGCGAAAAACTTCCCGCGAATTGACCACCGTTGCGCGGTTCGCGACACTCACAGCCGGTTTGAATCGCGCTCCCAGGAGGCCTCACCCGGCATGACTCGCCCGCGCCTCGATCTGCTGCTGGTCGAAGACAGCCCCGATGATGCGGTCCTGATCGAGCAGTTCCTCGGCGACTCGCGGGTTGCCGACTTTCGCCTGCAGGCGGTCGATCGCCTGCAGGCCGCCCGCGAACTCCTCGCAACCCGCCGCTTCGACGCCGTCCTGCTCGATCTGCAGCTCCCCGACTGCCGGGGGATGGAGACCTTCCGCCGGCTGAAGGCCGAGTGTGTCGGTGTCCCCGTCATTGTGCTGTCGGGAAACGACGACGAGGAACTCGCGCTCACCGCCGTCCACGAGGGCGCTCAGGACTACCTGGTCAAGTCCGATGTCTCGGCCGCCGTGCTCGAACGGACGGTGCGGTATTCCATCGAACGGCACCGCACCCGCCGGGCGCTGGAAGAGCGGGCTGCCGCGCTGGCCAGTTCCGAAATCCGGCAGCGGGAGCAGGCGGAGATTTTCCAGTCGATCCTGAACAGCATTGCCGACGGGGTGGTGGTCGCCGACGAACGGGGCCGCATGCTGGTCTCGAATCCCGCCGCCCGGGAAATCCTGGGGGCGGTCCCCCGGGAGTTCGTTCCGGAGGAACTGACCGAACAGAGCGTCTTCTTCCTGCCCGACATGGTGACCCCCTACGCGGTCGCCGACCTCCCCCTCTCGCGGGCCATGCAGGGGCTGGCGTCGCGCGAGACCGAGATGTATCTCCGTCGGCCCACCGACTCGCGGGGGATCTGGCTCTCGGCCAACGCCACGCCTCTGCGGGATGACGCCGGTCGCCTGCGGGGGGGCGTCGCGGTTTTTCGCGATATCACCGACCGCAAGCGGGCCGAGGCCGAACTGCACCAGGCCAAGGAAGCCGCCGAGGCCGCCAGCCGGGCCAAGAGCGGGTTTCTTGCCAGCGTCAGCCACGAGATCCGCACGCCACTCAACGCCATCATCGGCATGACCGACTTCGTGCTCGACACCCCCTTGCTGCCCCAGCAGCGCGACTGGCTGAAGATTGTGCAGGAGTCGGCCGAGTCGCTGCTGTCACTCATCAACGACGTCCTCGATTTCTCGAAGATCGAAGCCGAGAAACTCGATCTCGAGGAGGTCGAATTCCATCTCCGCGACAGCCTGGGGGCCACGCTCAAATCGCTGGCCCTGCAGGCTCATCGCAAGTCGCTGGAGATTGTGTATGACATCGACCCCGGGGTCCCCGAGCGGGTGCTGGGAGACCCGACCCGGCTCAGGCAGGTGCTGGTCAACCTGGTGGGGAACGCCATCAAGTTCACCGCCCACGGGGAGATTCGCGTCCGGGTGCATCCCGAGTCGCTGCTGGGTGACGAACTGATGCTCCACCTCACTGTCGCCGACACTGGCATTGGTGTTCCCGATCGGCAACGCGACCGCCTGTTCCTCCCCTTCGAGCAGGCTGACACCTCGATGGCGCGCCGCTATGGAGGGACCGGTCTCGGCCTGGCGATCTCCTCCCGCCTGGTCGAACTGCAGGGGGGCCGCATCTGGTACGAGCCCCGCGAGCCCCAGGGGAGCGTGTTCCACTTCACCGCCCGGCTGCGGGTTCCCGTCGCCCCGCCCGCCCGGTTTGTCACCGGGCATCCCGCCCTCCGGGGGGCGAAGGTGCTGGTGATCGACGACAACCCGGGTGTCCGCGAGATCCTGGCGAATGTCCTGGCGAGCTGGCGGATGGAGGTCACCCAATGCGCGACCGCCGCGGAGGCCACCGCCCTGCTGACGCGCCGACCCGAGCCGCACTTTCTGCTCGCGATTGTTGATGCCAGCCTGCCTGAACGGTCAGGTTTCGAACTCGTGGATGACATCCGCAAGTCGCACGCCGCGCAGATTCGCCACACGCTGCTGCTCATTCATTCGGGTGATCGTTCGGCCGACGCCTCGCGCGGCGACCGGGCGGGGGCCGACGCCTGCCTCACCAAGCCGGTCTCGCCCTCCGACCTGTTCGACACCATCGCCAGCCTGCTGCAGTTCTCGACCCTGGCGCACCCCGGGCTGACGGAGACGCCACCGGTCAGTCCCGAACCGCTCGAACTGCGAGGACTGCGCGTGCTGCTGGCCGAAGACAGCCTCTACAACCAGAAACTCGCGGTGGGCCTGTTGGAAAAGCGCGGACACCGCGCGACGGTCGCCGGAAATGGAGCCGAGGCCCTGGACGAACTCGCCCACGGCGTCTTCGACCTGGTGCTGATGGATGTGCAGATGCCCGATGTGGATGGGCTGGAAGCGACCCGGCGGATCCGCGCCCGGGAACGCGAGACCGGGGGACATGTGCCGATCATTGCCATGACCGCCCAGGCGCTGCAGGGAGATCGCGAACGCTGTCTCGCTGCGGGGATGGACGATTATCTCAGCAAGCCGGTCCGGGCCCGGCAGTTGTACGACGTGATTGATCGACTGCTCACCCGGCTGCGGGCCACCCCCCCGTCCACTGGTGCGTCGCCCACGGCGCCGAGTGAAGAAGCGTCTCTCGGCCCGAGCGAACTTTCGCCGGGCCAACCGACAGAGCCCGTTGTATCACCCGCCCCCATTCGACGGGGCCGGACCGCAGGGGGGGCCAAGCGGGGGCGAACGTCGGGAGGCGAGGCTGCTGTGTTAAACACTCCCGGCGAGAGTGTTCCTCGGCCGGGTGAATCTGCGGACGTGGTTTCCGAACGGTCGGCCCCCCCCTCGGCACCGCGCACGGCGGGCACTGGTATGGCAGGCACTGGCACGGCGGGCCGTTCCCGGCGGTCTGCCGGGACGGGCCGAGCCGCGACCGGCCAGGGCCAGGCGCTCTCTGGCAATTCCCTCTCGGACGGGACGGGCCCTGGCGAGGACCACGCTACGACTGCGGGACGCGGCGCGGCGGAAGCAGCCCTGCCGCCTGATTCGTTTGCACCCGGCAGCCCAGCCACGCTTGCACCGCACCTGGCAGACCCCGCCCGCGAAGGCGATCCGGGGCTGCCAGCGGACACGGGCCCGAGTGCGACGGCTGAGGGACCACGGGTCGACTGGAGCGGGGCCCTGCGGCAGGTGGCGGGCGATCCGCTGCTGTTGCAGCGGGTGGTGGGGGCGTTTCTCGAAGAGACCCCGCGGATCTTGAACGAACTGGCCGAGGGAGCCGAGCAGGGGGCCTGGGACCGCGTTCGCCGGGGCGCCCACACGCTCAAGGGGGGGCTGAGGCTGTTTGGTGCCGCGGAGTTGCACACGCTGGCCGAAACGCTCGAGCTGGAGGCCCGGCGGGGGAGTGTCGCGGGGGCGGTCGAGCGAGTGTCGTGGCTGTCGCGGCAGTGCGCGACGCTGCTCCGCGAACTCGCTGCGTTTGCCAAGAAGGGGGAACTTCCCCAGAATGGCGGCTGAGGCCCCCGGGTCTTGAAGTTGAGCCCCCAACGGAGTGACAGATGCCAACCGTGCTGGTTGTCGATGATTCGCTGCTTGATCGGAGTCTCGCGGTCGGATTGCTCGAAAAACTTCCCGATTACACTGTGTTTCAGGCGGTGGATGGACGGGACGCCCTCGAGCAGCTGGAGCTGCACCTGCCCGACCTGGTGTTGACCGACATGCTGATGCCCCACCTGGATGGGCTGCAACTGGTCGCCGAGGTGCGCGAGCAGTACCCGCTGGTCCCGATCATCCTGATGACCTCGGGGGGGAGTGAAGAGCTGGCGGTGCAGGCGCTCCAGCAGGGGGCCGCCAGCTACGTGTCAAAGCGGACCCTGGTCGCCGACCTGGTCGAGACCGTGGACCGGGTCTTGACCGGGTCACTGCAGGTGCGGGGGCGGGCCCGGCTGGCGAATCGGCTGAGCTCGTACCATGTCGAATTCCAGCTGGAGAACGATCTCTCGCTGATCATGGCCCTGTCGGGCTTTTTGCGGGAAGAGGCCCAGCGTTTGCGGCTGTTTACCCACGCCGAGTGCCTGCGGGTGGGGGTGGCCCTCGAAGAGGCGCTGCTCAACGCGTACTACCACGGAAATCTCGAGATCAGTTCTGAGATTCGCGAGACCGACCACAACGCGTACCACCGGCTGGCGATGGAGCGTTCGGGGCAGTTGCCTTATTCCGACCGGCGGATCACCGTCTCGTTGAGCATCGACCGTCAGCAGGCGGTCTACCAGATCGCGGACGAGGGCCCGGGCTTCGATCCGTCAACACTGCCCGACCCGACCGACCCCGCCAACCTCGACCGTCCCTGCGGCCGAGGCCTGCTGCTGATGCGGACCTTTATGACCACGATGGAATACAACCCCACCGGCAACTCAGTCCGCCTGACCAAACTCCGCAACTCGGAGAGCGAACTGCTCGACGACGACCAGGTTGACGGGTGAGGGGGATCGGGGGTCGGGCGGCGGGGTTCGGGGATCGGGGATCGGCGCGGACCGTGGAAGTGTTCGCCGTGCCGTCGTGTGCCGAGACTTGATCCCGGGGTCGGGTGACGCGGGCGGCTTGGGCGGCAGACAAGCCTGCGACGCACTCGGCTCGCGCGGACGCTCGTCGGCCGTTCCGCCGATGCGGCGGCGGTTGCCCAGCTCACGCCGCGATGGTGGGGGACGGTTCACCGTGCCCGCTGCCCCTCCGACTGCTGCCGGCGCCGCTGCTGCCGCCACGATTGCCATCGACACGGCGATGTGCCGAGTTTCGCCATCGTGCCTGCCACACGGGGGGAAACTCCGTGGTGGGCACCTTGTTCAGGCGACCGCTGCCGAGTTGTGAATCCGGGGCGGCCGCTTGCAATCAGGGTGGATGGAACTGGAGTGCTTCAGCTGGTTCGGCAATCCCACCCATTGAGAAGCAACACGAGCGGGCTGTCTGTCTCTCCTGGGTTGGTTCTGTCTTGGATTGGCCGTTGACTGACCTCACCGGGGGCAAAAACACAAACGCCCCGGCCGAGTGACTCGGCCGGGGCGTTCTTTTTTCAGGGCATGACGTCCGTGCGCGATCTCCCTCCTCTGCCCCTCCAAACAGGCCGATCAGTGCTCTGGATCCTGTCGAGCCGGCCTGGGCCGGGGAGCCCGGTCGCTGAACGACCGGGACCCCTGCCACCGCTGCTCAAGGCCTACGAGCAGCCCATGCTGTTGCCACAGTTGTGGCACAGGTAGCAGTTCCCGTTGCGGACGGTGATCGCACCGCAGTTGTCGCAGCCCGGGGCGTCGGCCTGGAACTTCGCGAACTGCAGACTGCGAATTTTCGGTCCATCCGGAACCGTCGCCGACTTGGGACTCGCTGCGATCCGCGGCTGAGTCGCCACTTCCAGTCGCGGCGAGAACGATTCCACCTCCCCCTCCGCCTCTTCCTCGGAGGTCAGCGGGGCGTGCACTGCGGCAGCTCCCCGCCGGGGGGCGTTCTCCTCGCGGAACCCTTCGATGAACTCCATCCCCGCCCAGCGGAAGATGTAGTCGGGCACGCTCTTGGCATTCGGGATGTCGGCGTTCCCCGTCCAGCCCGACGGTTCAAACCGCATGTGGCTGAACTTGTTGACCAAGGCCTCCAGTGGGACGCCGTACTGCAGGGCCAGCGACGTGAGCGTCCCGACCGTGTCCATCAGGCCGCCGATGGTGCTCCCTTCTTTGGCCATGGTGATGAACAGTTCGCCCGGCTTGCCATCTTCGAACAGGCCGACCGTGGCGTACCCCTCGTGACCCCCGACCGAAAACTTGTGGGTCAGCGACCGGCGGGTCGCCGGGAGATGCCGACGGAAC
>CAIUHT010001259.1 GCA_903898975.1 uncultured Planctomycetaceae bacterium | reverse complement strand
GATGGCAACGCTCGCGCCGACCGTGGCTCGACCCACGTTCTGGCTCGCGGGCTGCTCCGTGGCTGGCGCGAACTGTGCACCGTCGCCACTTGGGGTGGCCTCAACCCCTGGAGCGCCTCACGCCTTGGGCCGACGGGTCGTCGCGGGGATGGTCTCTTCCGCCGACATTCGCAGCGTGTCGAGTTCGACGAATCCCACGCTCGGGGGGCCAGCCGCAGCGGTCCGAGAATTGGCCAGTTGCGCGGGCGAGACGCCACAGTGGCCACACGAGCCACACCCAGGGGGGGCCTGTTGCGGATGAGTCGCACCACGCAAGGTCCGCCACAGGCGGTGCAGGCAGTAACTCCCCGCACTCAACAGGGCGAGCACCACCACCGCCATCTGCCAGTCGATCCGCAGCAGCATCGGGCTCATACTGACCAGCTCCCAACCACCCCGATTCCCGATCTCGAATCCCCCACGCGCCAGCCTGTTCGCTTCGCATTCACCAGGTGCCGGTCAGGCTCCGGGCCACAGCCATTCAGCCGTGCGGTAGACCAGCAGGGCCCCCACATAGGCCAGGGCGGTCATGTAGACGAAGGCGAAGAGGGCCCAGCGCCAGTCTCCCGCTTCGCGATGGATGACCATCAGCGTTGAGACGCACTGGGCGCAGAGCGCGAAGAAGACCATCACCGAGAGGGCCACTCCCAGGGTGAAGACGCGCCGTCCGTCGGGCCACCGCGAGGCCTGCAATGCGGCGGGCAACCCTTGCTCGTCGCTTCCCAGGCTGTAAATGGTTCCCAGCGTCCCCACCACCACCTCCCGGGCAGGAAACGACGCCAGCACGCCGACGCCAATTCGCCAGTCCCAGCCCAGCGGACGAACCACCGGCTCAATCGCCTTCCCCGCCCGGCCCAGGTAGCTCTGCTCCAGCAGCTCGGCCCGCAGTGCGTTCAGCTCACTCGCCTGGCGATCATGTTCGGCCAGCGTGGCGTTCAGTTCCGCGAGTTCCTGTGTGGCGGAATTGGTCCCCGGCCCGGCAGGGTCAGCCGCCTCCGCTTCTTCCAGTTGCTGCCTGAGTACCTCCCGGCGGGCGAGGGGCTCGGCCACGGTCTCGGCCAGTTGATCCAGCTCGGCCTGGCGGGCATTGGCCACCGAGTGGTCTTGCGGAAAGTAGCCCGCACCCCACACCAGCACGTTGGTGGCGAAGATCAGGGTTCCGGCCCGCAGCACGAACGCGCGGGCCTGGTCGTACACCCGCGTCAGCACCAGCCGGAGCGAGGGCCACTTATAGGTGGGCAACTCCATCACGAACGGCGGAGTTTCTCCCTTGAAGAACGTCTTCTTCAACAGCCACGCCACCGGGACCGCCACGAGGGCCCCCAGGCTGGTCATGGCCAGCAGTGTCAGTTCCCGCAGGCCCAGCCAGCCGTTGAACCAGTAGGTCGCCGGGAGAAACGCGGCGATCATCAGGGCATACACCGGCTGGCGGGCCGAGCAGCTCATCAGCGGGGCGACCAGGATGGTGGTGAGGCGATCGCGGCGATTTTCGATGACCCGGGTCGAAAGAATGCCGGGCACCGCGCAGGCGAAGCTCGACATCAGGGGGACGAACGACTTGCCCGACAAGCCGACCCGCGTCATGAGGCGATCCATGATGAACGCCGCCCGGGCCAGGTAGCCACAGTCTTCCAGCAGGGCAATGAACAGGAACAGGATCACGATCTGCGGGAGGAAGACGAGCACCGAGCCCACGCCGCCGACAATCCCGTCGGAGACCAGGCTCTGCAACGGACCAGGAGGAATCCACTGTGCGACCCAGCCCTGCACCACCCCCTGGGCCTGTTCGCACAGATCCATCAGGGGCTGGGCCCCGCGGTAGAGCGCCTGGAAGATCAGCAGCATCAGCAGGGCGAAGATCACCAGGCCGGCGATGTGGTGCGTCAGCAGTCGATCGAGCCGATCGCTGAAAGTGGTGGGCCGGGTCGCGGGTCGGGACGCGACCCCCTTCAACTGCTCGCGGATCCAGCCGTAACGCAGGCGGGCTTCCGAAACCGGCACCGGGCACCCCGCAGCGGCGAGCCGCTCGCGGGACTGGCGTAGCTCTTCGGCCACCTGCGGCCCACCATGCTGCACTGCCTGCTGCTCGAGCCAGCCTCCCACGTCGAGCAAGAGCCGTTCGCCCAAAAACCGTTGTTCCGGCCCCAGGGCTGACGCCACGGGAGCGGGCGCAGTGGAAGCGGGCGCGCCCAGGCCGGGCAACCAGCGGGTTGCCTGGGCCACCTCGTGTTGGAAGGGGGCGGGAAAGATGGCGGGGGGCTCGCGGGGACCCTGCCCGGCCACCTGCAGCACCGCCTGTTTCAGGCTGTCGAGTCCCAGGCGGCGATGCGCCTGCGTGCGGACCACTGGCACACCCAATTGCCGGGCGAGGGCGGCGTCATCGATGGTCACCCCCCGTTGCTCGGCGACGTCGGCCATGTTGAGCACCAGGACCAGCGGACGCCCCAGTCCCAGCAGTTGGCCCGCCAGGTAGAGGTTCCGTTCAAGATTTGAGGCGTCGACAATGCAGATCACGACATCCGGGCGGGGGAGGTCGGGAAGCCGGCCCAGCAGCACATCGACGGCGACCATCTCGTCCAGCGAGCGGGGAGCCAGGCTATAAGTGCCCGGCAGGTCGACCAGGTCGACTGGACGATCGCCGAAGGTGGTCTTGCCAATCTTCTTCTCGACCGTCACCCCGGGGTAGTTCCCGGTGAGCGCGCGAGCCCCCGAGAGAGCGTTGAACAGCGTGCTTTTGCCCGTGTTGGGGTTTCCCAGCAGGGCCACGGTCAACCGGGGGGGAACGGTCATGAGGAGGGGGCCACTTCCACCCGCTGGGCCTCGGCTTTCCGCAGTGACAGGCGATACCCGCAGACTTCGAACTCCAGGGGATCACCCAACGGGGCGGCTCCCAGGGCGGCGACCGGTTCTCCTTCGATCAGGCCCATTTCGAGCAGTCGCACAGCGATCGCGTCATGACCTCGCACCGCCACGACCCGCGCCGTTTGCCCGCGGGCCAACTGGTCGAGGGTGGTCATCAAGAATCAACCTCGACCAGCACCAGCGCTTCGCTCTCACCCCGCAGGCTGTACCGCTGCTGTTCGACCGCCACAATACAGGGCCGGCCGGGCTGAACCATCCGCACCGAAACGCCCGGACGCAGGCCCATCTCGGCCAATCGTCGCACCAGGCCGCTCTCGCCCGAAACGTCGGCGATCTGCCCGCTCTGGCCAGTTTGCAACATTTCCAGCGGAATCGTGTGGGCCACCATCACTGCGGCTCGCCAACAGAAGACCAGAGAACAGTCGGTCAGTTGATGGATTGAGACTGAATCTCAATCCCAATAACAGTCTATCACGGCCCCCGGCCATACTCCAGTCGCCGGGTGCCCCAAAATTCGACAATCTGTCACGCGATCTGCCGCGAGGGGGGACTTCGACGGGGTGCTTGGGGCCGTCCCGCAGTGGCCAGCCCAACGCCTGATGGCTCAACCCCCCCACCCGGTTCTTCGTCGGTCATCACCCCGGACACCTCGGGCGATCAAAACGGTGCCACGTCGAATCGGTGCCACGCATCAGTTGAAGTCGCGCAAACACCCAAACTGGGGCCACCGGTCAGATAAGTCACTAAACTGGTGTCACCCATCATCCCAACCGGAAACTGGTGCCACCCGTTAGTTGAACTTGGGATTCGTAACTGGTGCCACCCGTCAGATTCAAATGGGGTGAGAAGCGGTCGACGGTCAAATCGGTGCCACATCGCAGTTGAATTCGAGCCAACAACGCGCGCAAAACTGGTGCCAGCCGTTCGATGATTCTCAGCAACGTCTCAATCGGTGCCACCCGTCATTCCAACTCGTGCCGCGATCGAAACGGTTCCACCGATCGAAACGGTGCCACCCGTCAATTGAAGTCGCGCGAACGCCCAAGGTGGGGCCACCCGTCAGATGAGTCACCGAACTGGTGTCACCCGGGCGACCGCCGAGGCCGCCGTGTCTCTCAACAACCTCGATGTCAGTCCCCAGCAGTTCGTCAACTTCTGCGGGAGGGAGAATGGTTTGTCGGGACCCGCGGGGGGAGTGCCGACCATGCGGCGATGAAGCTGGGGCGGAAGGGGACGGTGAATCATGTGGAGTTCCACGATTTCCGCCTGATCGAGCGGCTGGAATTGCCCACCACGCACAAGCTGGTGGTGGCCAACTCGCTGGTGCTGGCCAAGAAGGTGGTTGGGGCCCGGGCGACGTTTAACGCCCGCGTCGGTTCGTACCTGGTGGGGCTGGAACTGATCCGGGCGAAGTTTCCGCGGCAGGCTCCCTTCATTCGCCTAGATCCGCGACCTCAATCCCGAGCAACTGGGGTTGAGTGCGGGCTGGATCTACCAGGTGCTGCTGGAACTGCCCCTGGCCGTGACGGCGCGGTGGGTCCGCGAGCGGTTTCAGGGCGATGATGAGGCCTGGCCCCGGCTCGCCCCGCACTTCGCACAGGCCGCCGGGGAGAGCGAGTACCCGGTGCGCGGAGTGGTGATGTTCGGCGTCGCCGAATGCGCCCGCTTGCGACGGGCGGCCGAGTTGCTCCGACAGGGGGACTTGCCCGGCGTGGGAGAGCTGATGCGAATTTCGCACGACGGTGAACGGTGCTTCACCACGCTGGGGACCGACCCCGCGCGACCGTTCGCGGTCGACATTTCGGACGTGGCACTCCGGGAACTGATCGACGATCTCGACAGTGGCGACCCGCGGCGGCAGAATCGGGCCCGGCTGGAGCGTCGACCCGGCGCGTACCGGGCCAGCACCGAGGAAGTCGACACGCTGGTCGATCTCGCCAACGTGGTCCCGGGAGTGCTGGGGTCCCAGATCGCCGGGGCCGGCCTCGGAGGTTGCGCCATGATTCTCACGGGGAAAATGGGGCCGTCTCGGCACTGTGCGACCGCCTGCACCGCGAGTACTACGACGCCCGCGGGCTTCCCCGCTCCGTGCTGGTTTGCCCGGCGTCAGCGGGCAGCGGCCTGATCGACGTCCCCTCCCCCAGGAGCACGACCGAATGACAGCCCCGGCTGAGCCTCGTCGAGCCATTCCCCCGCGCCTCCGCCGCTGCATGGCGGAGGCGTCTGCGATGGGTGCCCCCGTGGCTGGCCCGGGCTGGGCCTGCAATTCAGGCCAGGCCATCCTCGCGCCGCTGCTCGCCGCAACGTTGGGGCACAATCTGTCGCATGCGGCCCGCCACGATTCGGTCACAGCAGCGAGGGAGTGTGCTGTGGTTGCCCGAACTCGATCGAGAGACGACAATTCGCTGTCTACCCCACCGCCGCTGGATGCCCTGCTCGATGACCCTGACCCCCGCCCTGCGCACAAGCCGATTCTTCAAAGCGTGCCGTTGCGAGCCGGTTGACACCACGCCGGTCTGGATCATGCGTCAGGCGGGGCGGTATCTGCCCGAGTACATGGCGGTCCGCAGCAAGGTGAAGTTCATCGAGCTGTGCAAAACGCCCGAACTGGCGGCCGAGGTGACCCTCAGTGCCCAGCGGGTCCTCGGCGTCGATGCCGCCATCCTGTTCGCCGACCTGCTCCCCATTCTTGAGCCGATGGGACTCGACCTGGAATATGCGGCAGGAGAAGGCCCGGTCATTCATAACCCGCTGCAGACCCCCGCCGACGTAGACCGCGTCCGCGAACTGCTGACGGTAGATTCACTGAGCTATGTCTTCGACGCCGTCCGGCTCATTCGCCGCGACCTCCCCTCCGACATCCCCCTCATTGGCTTCGCCGGGGCCCCGTTCACGCTGGCCTCGTACGTGATCGAGGGGAGTGGCTCGAAGAACTATGCCAAGACCAAGATGTTCATGTTCCGCGATCCCGGGGCTTGGCGCACGTTAATGGAGCGGCTGTCCGGCAGCCTGGTGCGGTACCTGCTGGCGCAGATCGAGGCGGGGTGCCAGGTCGTGCAGTTATTCGACAGTTGGGCGGGCTGCCTTTCCCCCGGCGATTACCAGAAGTACGTGCAGCCCTACACCCGGCAGGTGATCTCGGCGATGCCCTCGGAGGTGCCCGTGATCAACTTTCTGACCGGCAACCCGTCGCTCTTGCCCGCCTGCCGTGATGCCGGGGGCGATGTGATCGGGCTCGACTGGCGGGTCGACCTGCGGCACGGCTGGGCAGCGGTGGGACATCAGCGGGCCGTGCAGGGGAACCTCGACCCAGTGACGCTGTATGGCGACCTGCCGTTCATTCGCCAGCGAGCCAGTGAGGTCCTGGCAGCCGCCGAGGGCCGGCCGGGGCACATCTTCAACCTTGGGCATGGGGTGACGCCCGATGTCCCGCATGCCCACGTGAAGGCACTTGTTCAGATGGTTCACGAACTGGGAGCGCGGTAAGACCATGCCGGGGGCCAGTGGCCGGGTCGCCGAACGGTTGTCGCCCGCCCAGGTGTCGCGGGCCGCCGAGCTGTTGCGAACCGGGGGCATCGGTGCGTTTCCCACCGAGACCGTGTACGGGCTGGGGGCCGATCTGTTCCAGCCAGCGGCGATTGCCCGGGTCTTCGCCGTCAAAGGGCGACCCCATTTTGATCCACTCATCGTGCACCTCGCCGGGCCGCACTGGCTCGAGCGGGTGGTGCAGTCGGTCTCTCCGGTCGCCCAGGAGTTGGCGCGGCGATTCTGGCCGGGGCCACTCACCCTCATTCTGCCCAAGCGGGAAGAAGTCACCGAGTTGGTCACGGCGGGACTGCCCAGCGTGGGAGTGCGGGTCCCGGATCATCCCCTGGCGATCGAACTCCTCCAGCAATTGGACAGCCCCCTGGTGGGCCCCAGTGCCAACCTGTTTGGCCAGATCAGCCCCACGACCGCCACGCACGTGCTCGATCAGCTGGAGTCGACCATCGACTTTGTGCTCGATGGCGGCCCCTGTCGAGTGGGGGTGGAGTCGAGCGTCGTGCTGGTGGGTGACGACTCGCTCACGCTGTTGCGCCCCGGAGGAGTGCCTTATGAAGTGCTGCGCGCGGCAGTCCCCCAGTCTCGCTGGCTGCCACGCGAGGAGGTGGCAGGGCACGAATCGGGCAGCCTGGGCCTGCTGTCGCCCGGAACTCTCCCCCGGCACTATGCGCCCCGCACCCCCCTCGACCTGGTCGCGGCAGGTGAGGCAGTGCCCCAGGCGCAACGTTGGCGTGCCGAACATCCCGACCACCGCGTCGGCGTGCTGACACTGCGTGGGCGAATCGATCGTCCCGGGGTTTGGGTGGAGACCCTGTCGGCGACGGGCGACCTGGTGGAGGCAGCGGGACGGCTGTTCGCCTGCCTGCGCCGGCTGGACGCGCTGGGGTTGGACCGACTGATCGCCGAGCGTGTCCCCACGCCTGGCTTGGGCCATGCCATCAACGATCGCCTCGAGCGGGCAGCGCGGCGATAACGGGCCGGTGGCAACGGACACAAGGCCGCAAGCCAGGCCCAGACCGCCCCGGCCAGCAAGGCGACGTCGTCACCAACGTCTGTCGCACCACGGAGCAACGAACGCGATGACTCCTCGTCGGCATCCAGGCAACAGCCGACATCGCTTTTTTTGCCGGGCTGCCGCCGAACAAGGGGCGATATTCGGCCTCCCCAAACCGCCCAATTTGGGCTGGCTCTGCTCCCGCTGAATCGTCACAAGACCGTTACTATTCGATAGAAAAAAACAGAAAATCACACTTTTCACGATTCGAAGCAAACTGTATAAACACTTTCGCAGCCGGTTGATCGACACAGATTGGTCCCTGCCCCACCAAACTGTGTCTCCCGGCTGCATTTTTTATTCGCAGTCCGCGCAATGTTCGGACGCATCCACCGGGCTCTCGGCACAACCCCAAGACCATGCGGCCCAGCCCGTGGGAAGTCTCTGCCTCTGGGCCGGCAGCACGATCGCAAGACTCCGTGCCCGGTCCGTCATGCCGAGTTGTTCGAGACTGTGGGTGGCACACCACTCAGTCCAACGTTGCGTCTGCTTAAGATCGACTGCGGGCGGCGGCGCAGGAGAGGCAGGCGGCTCCCCAAACCAGTCCGAACGTCCACAGCACACGTCGGGGGCCACTGGGCGAACTGGGCCGGGCGATCGGCGTGAACAACTGGGGAGGAATGGGACTCGCCGCTCCGTTCTCTGCCGACAGCCAGTCGAGGCAGGCGACTGTCCAGGCGAATCCCGCGTGCCCCGTTGGCGAGGTCAACACACTGTTTGACAAAAACTCGGCATCACCCACCACAACTCCCATCGGGTCGTGACGCCCCGCCTGAGCTCGCTCCACCGCCATCGCCACACAGACCGGGCCCGGAAGATCGTTCGCCGGGTCGAATCGGGCTTCGGCTGTCAGATCGCTCTCGGCCCAAGCACGGGGAGCCGAGTCGGAACAGAGCAGCGGTGTCGCCACAGCCCCACTTTCATCGAGCCTCAAGTGCGATCGCACGCTGACCGCTTCGAACAGAGTGACGGAGGCAGCCCCCGCTGTTCCCCCGGTGGCTCCCGTCCCCGCAGTTGGAGCGCGCAGTGTTGTGGGCAGAGTCGAGCGCGCGGCTGTGGGGGAGGCCGCGCGGGGAGGCTGGGTGGCCACCATCGGCACCACTGCGTTGCGGTGGTCGAGGGCCACGACGCGATCGGCCCCCACGCTCAGCCCCAACTCGGCCCACAGGGGCTGCCACGCGTCGTGTTGCCCGCCGTCGTGTTGCCCGCCGTCGTGTTGCCCGAGTTCGTGTTGCCCGAGTTCGTGTTGCCCGAGTTCGTGTTGCCCGAGTTCGTGTTGCCCGAGGAGTGGCCCCCGCCGTCGACGTTCCACCAGGATCAATGCCCGGCCACCGGTTCGCAGGTGCTGCCGCAGCTGATCGATCTCAGCCATCGTCCACGCCTGCCCGCCGCTGGTCACCAACCAGACCGTGGGACGCGGGCGGTCGCCCGGTGGCTGACTGAGATCGAGGGGCTCGATGATATACCCGGCACTCTGCAACCGGGCCGCCAGCACTCCACCCCCCTGCCGATCGGAGAGTTCCTGCCCTTGGGGGTTCAACCCTCCAGCGTTCAGCCCCGTCGTGCTCTGTTCGCCAGCGTGCCGTCCCCCGATCCCCTGCACCCAGCCCAGTCGCTGCGCTCCCCGCTGGCTGACCAGGCGGGTGAACGCCAGGTGCAATGCCGACTGGGCGTAAGATTCGAGCACGGTCTGCCCCTCGCTCCCGCGCCCCAACTGGGCCAGGTCGGCGAGCCCCAACGACTGCAATCGAGGCTCGCCTTCGTGTTCCATTTGCAGCAACACCCCCGGGACGGGGACCTCAGGATGGCGGTCGAGCATTTCGCGGAGCGCAAGATCGGTCTTCCAGTCGGCCGAGCGAAGGGTCACAGGAGCCCCCGCCGCCTGGCACCGCGCGATCACATCCTGCAGTGGCCCGACCGCGGCGGCGAATGCATGCTCCCCCACACTGCGGGGCTCGGTCGGTGCAAGAATCGTCACCTGGACCGCAGCAGGCAACTGCCGACACGCCGCCAGCAACGCGGGCTCAACCGTCTGCGTCTTGTGCCGGGTCAGATCGATGGTGGTGGTCACCGAACCGCACGCCAAGAACAACGCGACCAGACATGGCAGCCACAGCAGCAGTTCCCACACCGGCTGCGGAATCCACCGCCAGCCATGCGAGGAATTCGACCAGACCCGTGCGAGCCTCGCTGGTGCGGCACCAATCCCCGTGCGACCGGCGATGGACCGCACGGGCTGCGCGGAGTGAGCCGCGAGGGGCGAACCGCCGGCTGCTCCAGCGGAGTTTCCGGGAGGCATCGGGCTCATGAGGACCCTGCCGACTGGTGTTGGCAAGCGACGCGCGACAGCCACAAGAGGGCGAGGCTCACAGTCAGATGCTGGCCACAACGTCCCAGCGAGAGCGACCCTTGGCTGAACTCCGAGAGATGGATCCAGACCGCCCACGGCCGCATCCACGCGAACTGTTCGAGAGGAATCCGCCAGTTTTCCAGCACGGTCGGCAGCAGGCTGAACGCCACCAGCAGACCCAGCAGGGTCGCTGTGGTGAGGCCGGCCAACAGTGGGTGCCGGCACCAGGCGGAGCAGCAGGTTCCGAGCGCGGTCAGAGTCCCCCCGACCACGCACAGGCCTGCCAGCCCCCCCAGCAGCAACCCGGGGTCAAAGACAAGTCCGGGCCCCGCGGGAAGTGGCAGACCAAACAGGGGCCAACCCAAAGCCGCGGGCTGAAACCCTCCATTCCAGACCCGCAGCAAGCCCAACACGAGGGGCCAGGGAGCCAGGCAGGCCAACAGCAGGGTCCAGGCGGCGAGGAACTTGCCCAGCACCACGCTCCCCAGGCTCGACGGGGAGGTGGCGTAGAGTTCCCACGCACCGCGGCGGCGTTCCTCGGCGATCAGGTTCATGGTCAGCAGCGGGACCAGCACCAGCAGGGTCGAAATGAGGAACACATTGGGGCCCAGGAACTGCGTGACAGGATGCCCACTCGCCCGCGTGGCCAGCCCTCCCCGCGCCGAGAGCGCGACCAGCCACGACCCCGCCACAAGGGGTGGCAGCGCGGCGATCAACAGGATCAGCCAGCCCAGCGGACGGCGATGGAAGGCCCGCAACTCTCGCCCATAGACCGCCCCCACGACAGCCAGCATTCAGGCAGCCTCCCGCAGAGTGTTCCACTCGATTGCCAGCAGGCGATCTTCCAGCGTGGGCTGGCACGCCCGCAGGGCGCACAGCTGAAACCCGGCTGAGACACACGCGCGAACCAGTTCCGGCGCCGACCACGCAGTTTCGATCCGCCACCGTCCCGGAGTCCGCGTGGGCAGAATGACCAGCCGGCCCCATTGCTCCAGCAGAGGCCGGACCCGCTCGGGTGGATCGTCGAGTTCGAGGTCGAACGCATTCGGACCCGCGGCGGTCATTCCCAGGGCCAGGTCAGCCACCAGTTCGCCACGACGCAAGACCAGCGCCCGATCGCACAGCAGTTCGACCTCGGCCAGCAGGTGGGTCGAGACCAGCACCGTGACCTCCCCGGCCAGGCGTCGCAACAACTGACGGGTTTCGACCACCTGCAGCGGATCGAGGCCGATGGTGGGCTCATCGAGCAGCAGCACCCGCGGATTCCCCAGCAGGGCATCGGCCAGACCCACCCGCCGGCGATATCCCAACGAGAGGCGATCCACCCGCTGCTGACGCACCACCTGCAGTTGCCACTGGTCGATCTGCCGCTCCACTCTTGCGGCCTGCTCGCGTCGGGGAATCTGCTTGAGCGTCGCCCGGAACCGCAGGTACTCGGCGACCGAGAGGACCGGATCGGACGGGGGTGCCTCGGGGAGATAGCCCAGGTCGCGGCGGATCGCCGGGGCGGCCTGCCGCAGGTCATGCCCATTCACCCAGACTTCGCCCGCCGAGGGGGGCAACAGCGTCGCCGCGATCCGGAGGAGCGTGCTCTTACCCGCCCCATTGGGGCCCAGCAGTCCGACCAACTGTCCCGCCGGGATCTCGCACGAGACATCGCGGAGGGCGGTCACGGCCCCATAACGACGCGTCACTTGGTGCAGAGTCAGGGACATGTGGGGGCGAGCGCCGGGGAGGTTCAATCAGGAGTGGGCGGTGAGGGCGTTGACTCGGGCCAGCAGATCGACGATGACGGCCCGGGCCTCATCGCGGTCGGCCTGCCAGCGCTCGGCCTCCTGTTGCCACTGTTCGTCCCGCTGGCGGTGTTGATCAAGTTCACGCGCGTGGCGAGCTTCGAGGGCGTCGGCCCACTGCGTCCATTGCAGCCGCTCGCGCGCCCAGGCGTCCCGCTCGGCCTGAAGTTGCGACTGCACCGCGGCAAGTTCCTCGCGCAGCCCAGCCGTCCGCTCTTCAGTCGAGGGAGCCAGTGGTCGATAGACCGTCGAATAGTCGGCCTCAAACCCGACATCGCCCGCCCCGGCATGCTCCACAACCACGATCTCTGCGGGCTCGTCCACGATCTCAGCCGAGGCTGGCCCTGCTGAAATTCGACTGTCGGCTGCGATCGCGTTCGCCGGAATCGACAACGGCGTCCCAACCGGGCCCAGGGGCAGGGACGTCTCCGTCGGCAGGTTCGCTTTCGACTCGCGAATCTCTTCGGCGGCAGCCAGTTGTGCGCGGGCACGTTCCACTGTCGCGTACAGTTCGAGCAGTTGCTGCCGGCGGTGATCGAGTTCCTGCACCACCAGGGCCAGCTCGCTTCGCTGCTCATCGAGCGCGGCCTGTTGCTGCTGCCGGGACTGCTCCCAGGACTGCCGGTCGCGATGCCAGGCCTCTTCGCCCCGGTCTGGGGCGGTCGACTGCGGTGGCAACCGGGGGGCCGAGCGTTCGACCGCCGGGTGCGAGAGGTCCGCCGGTGCCCGGGACAGACCCGACTTTTCGCCCGTAAGTCGCTCGACAGCAGTCTGCAGTTGGCGTTCACGAAGCGCGAGCAGGTTTTCGCGCTCGACCAACCGGGCCTGCCCCTGCTGCTGCTCGCGGTGGAAGCGGTGCTGTCGACCTTCGAGATCACGCAGCGTGCGCTGCAGATGTTCCTGCTGAAAGCGAATGCGGCTCTCGAACAGCAGCTTTTCGCGGTGGAGTTCTTCGCGCTCTCGCGCAAGTGCGGCGGCCTGCTCGAGCCGGGCGTCACAAACGTCGGCGGGCTCGTCCCCAGGCCCCGACCCTGGCTCCGACCCGGATTTCGCTCCAGATTTCGCACCGGGCTCGACCGAATCGGGCCGAGCGGTCGGTGAGACGGCAAGCGTCGAACTCGCTGTCGCATTGACGGGCAGCGGGCCCTGATTTGTCGACAACTCGGGACCGGTCGGCAACGGACCGGTCGGCAACGGATCGGCCGGCAACGGATCGGCCGCCGGTGAATCAGCCCGTGGCGGGCTGGACCGCAGAGTTTCGTCAGCAGGCTGACCGCGCGAGCCGGCGTCTGCGTCATCGGCAGCGGGCGGAGGGTCAGCTGTGGGCGAGGCCTCCCCAGTCGGGGCGTGGGCCCGCGCCTGCCGGGCCTCGCGTTCCGCCAGTTGGGCTTCACGCTGGCGGAGTTCACTTTCGCGTCGCTCAAGATCGAGCGTGCGTTCGGTCAGATCGGTACTCTGCTGCTCAACCCGCAGTCGAAACAGTCGCTGCTGCTGATCAAACCGGTGCATCTGGTCAGCGAGCAGGTCGGCGGCCTGCTCGCCATTGTCGGCGTCTTCGCCACCAGCGACGCGCCCGATTGCAGCCGAGGTGTCACCCGGCTCACGACAGTCTCCTGCCCGCGCCCCGGGGGAAAAATGGGGCCCCGCGACAGAATTCCCGGCAGTGAGGAGAGAGGTCCCGGAGGTTGGCAGGGTCCCTGGGGACGAGACTGCACACCCCACCTCCGGTGCGAGACCGGGGGGGTGTTCATTGGCCTGAGGTGGGTCGATCTCTGACGCAGAGCTCATTCCGGGAGTCCTTTCCCTGGAGAGCGAACCGAGGGTACGACCGATTGGTCG
>CAIUHT010001258.1 GCA_903898975.1 uncultured Planctomycetaceae bacterium | reverse complement strand
TCGGTCTCCGGGAACTGATTCACGCCGGCTACCTGTGCCCCTTGATCAGCAAGGCGGGGATCCACAACGCTGATCTCAGTCGAGTGACCGTGCGGGCCGGCGAATTCGTGGCTGAAGAAGCCGAGGCGGCGATGGACCAGGACGAACTGGTTCGCTCGGCCTGTCGCGAGATCGTCGCAGCCACTCGGGACCGGCAGGCGTGTCTGATCTTCGCGAGCGGCCTCGCCCACGCCCGGCATATCTGCCAGGTCCTGCTGGAAGACCACAGTGTCGAGTGTGGATTCGTCTGCGGCGAAACGCCGAGCGCCGAACGCGATGAATTGCTCGCCCGATTCCAGGGCTGGCCCCCAGACGGGTTGTTCCCCAAAGTCCCCCTGAAATACCTGTGCAACGTCGGCGTCCTGACCACCGGTTTCGACTGCCCCCGTCTCGACGCGATCGCCGTGCTCCGTCCCACGATGTCGCCGGGTCTGCTGGTCCAGATTTTGGGGCGCGGCACGCGGCTCCATCCCGGCAAGCAGAACTGCCTGGTCCTCGATTTCGGCGGCAATATCCTGAGGCATGGGCCGGTCGATCAGATCCGCGTCCCCACTGGAGCGTCGGCGAAACGGATCGGTGAAGCCGCTGCGAAGGAGTGTCCGCAGTGCCACGCCTTGATCGCGACCGGCTACGCCACGTGCCCGGAGTGCGGTCACGCATTCCCGCCACCAGAACGACCGAAACACGACCCCCAGGCGGCGCGGGTCGGCGTCCTCTCGGGGCAGGCCACCGATACTGAATTCGAGGTCCAGGACATCACCTACACCGTCCACACCAAGAAAGGGGCCGGCCCCGACGCCCCCCGCACAATGCGGGTCATGTACCGCCTGGGACTCACTTACTCAGTCTCCGAGTTCATCTGCTTCGAACACACCGGCTACGCCAGACGCAAAGCCGAGGCCTGGTGGCGGGCCCGCTCGAATGAGCCGGTCCCCGAGTCGGCCGAAGCCGCCGTTGAGATCGCGAACAACGTCGGCATCGCCACCAGCGAAGTCGTGACCGTCCGCCACGTCGCCGGCGACGACTTCGAACGGCTCATCGCCCACCGCCTGGGCGAACGCCTGGCCCGCGTCGGGTCGGCCGAAATCGATGACCTTCCGTTTTGATCCCTTCCCCACTTCAGGAGTCCACCAAATGACTGAGCAACAAGCACCGATCGCAATCCCGCCCACACCGGTTCCCCAGACGCCCACTGAGCCGCCCGAACCCGAATGCGGCGATTGCCGCGAACAGCGTTCGACCTGCGGGTGCCAGCCTGGAGAAGGAGGTTGAGACCATGTCCGACATGACCCACTTTGCGACCGGCGCCGTGCGTTCCAGTGACGCCGACCACACCCGGTTCGATCTGATCCCTCCGACTGCCCTCCGCCGCCTCGCCGAAACCTGCGCCGAGGGAGCAGCCAAGTACGGGGCCCGCAATTGGGAACGTGGCTTTCCGGCCACGTCGCTGATCAACCACGCCCTGCGCCACCTGAACCTCTGGCTCGCCGGCGACAACACCGAAGATCATCTGGCCCACGCTGCCTGGAACCTGGCGGCCCTGATGCATTTCGAGGAGTTGCGGCCGGAATTCATCGACATTCCCTCGCGGCCGGGGGGACGGGATGGTGAACCCTCATGACACCGCTCGAAGCGGCCCACAATTACCTGAAACGCGGCTTCGCTCCGATCCCTTTACCCATCGGAGCGAAGAACCCGACGTTCAGGAATTGGACTGCGTTGAAACTCACGGACGAGCAACTCGACACCGAGTTCAAGCGACCGGGTCTCAACATCGGCCTGCTCTTGGGGGACCCCTCGAACGGACTGGTCGATGTCGATCTCGATTGCGAGGAGGCGCTCGACCTGGCCGATCAGTATTTGCCGTCCACGCCGGCCATCACAGGACGCCCGGGTAAGCCCCGTTCCCATCGTTGGTACATTGCCCCCGGCGCCAAAACGAAGCAGTTCCACGATCCCACCACCCGAGCCATGATCGTGGAATTGCGGAGCACCGGGGGACAGACGGTCGTCGGCCCCAGCGTCCATCCTGCTGGGGAAATCTATGACTCACTGACCGCCACGCCGGCCGTCGTCGCAGCTCCCATGCTGCTCGCCTGCGTCCAGGCGCTGGCGAACGCGGTCAGCGACCGGCGGCAAGTCCCCATTCTCCCGCCCCCCCCGCCAGTCGTTCACGAGCAGCCTGGCGACCTCGAGACGCGCGTCATCGCCTATCTGCGAAACGTCCCGGGCGCAATCAGTGGGTCGGGAGGCCACAGCACCACCTTCTCGGCCGCGACCAGTCTGGTCCATGGATTCGGCCTCGATCCGGAGCGGGCGTACGCGTTGCTCGCCACGCACTACAATCCGAAGTGCCAGCCGCCGTGGAGCGAAAAAGAACTGCGACATAAGATCGACAGTGCGGGAATCCATCCGCCAGCCAAACCTCGCGGTTGGTTGCTGGAGGCACCACCTCCCCACCCCTCCGTCCACCCCAGCACGGACGTCTCGTGCCTGGTTGGCCAGGCCTGGGGTCAGTTGACCGATCCCAACGTTCCCCCACACGTTGCGTCGAGATCGAGTCGCCCAGTCGGACAATCGCCGCAGTCCATCCCAGAGCCGCTCGACGTCGGCGATCTCGTCCTGACTTATCCCCACCTGCGCCCGCCACTGATTCATGGCCTGCTGCGTGTGGGGGAGACCATGAACATCATCGCGGCCTCCAAGACCGGCAAGAGCTGGTTGGCCACCGATCTGGCCCTGGCCATCGGCACCGGCCGCCCCTGGCTCAATTGCTTCGACACTGTCCCCGGCCGCGTCCTGATCCTCGACAACGAACTCCATCGCGAAACCTCGGCCCACCGGATTGGCCAGGTCGCTGCCGCCCGGCAGGTCGATCTGGAATCCCTCCGCGGCACCGTGTTCATTGAGAACCTCCGTGGCCGACTCCGCGATATCCACAGCCTGGGACAGTACTTCCAATCGCTTCCCCGCGACCGCTTCCAATTGATCATCATCGATGCCTTCTACCGCGTCCTGCCCCCCAACATGGATGAGAATGACAACGGTGCGATGGCCAGTGTGTTCAATTCGATCGACCGGATTGCCGACTCCCTGAACTGCTCGTTCGTGCTCATCCACCACAGCAGCAAAGGCAACCAATCGGGCAAGGCGGTGACCGATGTGGGAGCTGGCGCGGGATCGCAAAGCCGGGCGACCGATACCCACCTCGTCCTGCGGCCCCACGAAGAGGCGGATGCCATTGTGCTCGATGGCGCGGTCCGGTCGTTTCCCCCAGTGTCGGCCAGGTGTCTGCGGTGGTCGTTCCCGATCTGGATTCCGGACGACGGGCTTGATCCGGCGTCCTTGCGGGTGGAGAAGCCCAGGAAACGTGTGCGGGAACCAGAATCCAATTCACAGCCGGAGTGGACCGTCGAACGATTTGCAGAAGCATTCGTGACCACGATGCCTCGGCACCGCGGAGCGATCGTTGTCGAGGCGAAGGAACAGGCGGGTCTCACCGAACGCCGCGTGCTGAGACTGCTGAAACAAGCTGTCAATCAAGGGCTGATTCATCGCTGGAAACGCCACGGGAATCGTCAAATCGGCTATGCCACCCAGCCGATGCCAGATACAAAACGCGAGCAGATCCTGCAGTTGCTCGAAGTCGATCCATCGATGCCGAGCCGGGAAATTGAGAGGCAAACGGGAGCATCTCGTGCGTTCGTAACACGAGTGCGCCGAGAGTCCAGACGACCTGCTACTTGAGCTGCAAATCGACCTGCTTGTTTGCCTGCTACTCGCTTGCTACTCGCAGGCTCGAAGTAGCAAATCCAGTAGCAGCCTTAAACTACTTTGAAATCAGAAGTTGCGACGATTTGTGACATTTACCATGTCACCCCCCCATACCCCCCAGGTGCGCGTGTGCTCATGCACGCACGCACGGCTAACGCCGGTGCGTGCATGTTCACACGCGCACCAAAACAGGGAAGCGCGAATCGAACGAACGCGGTTCGTCGAGTAGCAGGTGCCTGCAACCACGGCCGACTGGAGTGGAGTTCCTCGGCTCGATGTGGGAGTGGCCGCAGTGAATACCCACGGCAGCCCCCTGTTCGGTCCGCTGGGCCACTCCAGTTAGTCAAGATGAGGAAACGATCGTCCTGCCGCGAGCGGGCCACTGAAGTCGTCGTGGGCGTTTTGGCGTGATGCTGACTTGTGCGTACAGGGGTGTAACTTTTTGGTTCCTCCGCCGCGATTTTCGGTTTTTTTGCCCAGCGGGAACAGTCGCCAGACACGGTACAGTTTGTTTCGTTTGTCCGAAAAGACAATTTGTGTTTGCGATCTGTTCCCCCAGGTTCCCACTTCGATGCAGAGAATTCCGCTCGTGGGAGCGGGATTGCCAGCCCCTGCCAACCATGGGGAGGTGCGAGCACGGCTGCCATCACCGATGGTCCACACGCTCGTCGTGATCTCCTGTCGACAAGCCAATTCGGAATTCCTTGGGAATCCACCAAAGTCGAACAACACAAGTCACAAACCACGCTTACACTCAGACTGTGCCGTGGTTGTTCGCCCCGTTGGTCCGCCCGGATTGCCGCCATGCCGAAGTCGTCCCCTCCTGCGATGGAGATCGAGTCGCGGAAGTTCACTGACATCAAGCCCTACCACCGCAACCCTCGCCTCAATGATGCCGCGGTCGCTCAGGTGGCGGCCTCGATCCGCGAGTTCGGTTTTCGGCAGCCGATCGTGGTCGACCCCGATGGTGTGATCATCGCGGGACACACCCGCTGGAAGGCGGCCCAACAGCTGGGGCTCGACACAGTCCCCGTGCATGTGGCCCGGGACCTGACACCCTCCCAAGTCGCCGCCTATCGCATCGCCGACAACCAGCTGGCCAGCCTCGCGGAGTGGGATTACGACCTGCTGCCGTTGGAACTGGCTGAGTTGCAGGAGGCGGACTTCAACCTGGAGCTGTTGGGGTTTGATCCGGACGAGCTGGCCAAGATCCTCAATCCCGCCCTGCAAGATGGGCAGTGCGATCCGGATGAGGTGCCAGCGCCCCCGGATGCCGCCATCACCCAGCCGGGGGACCTGTGGCTTCTGGGGAACCACCGCCTGCTGTGTGGGGACAGTTCCCTGCCGAACGATCTGGACCGGCTGCTGGGGGGTGCCCGGATCCACCTGGTCAACACCGACCCCCCGTACAACGTGAAGGTGGAGCCACGGTCAAATAATGCGATCGCCGCGGGCCTCTCCTCGTTCCAGGCGACGCACCACCAGTCGATGGATGTAGCTCGACATCCGGAGAAGGCCAAACCGACCGGGAAAAAGCTGCGGGCGAAGGATCGGCCGCTCGCCAATGACTTCGTGACGGACGAAGAGTTCGACCGCCTGCTCGATGCCTGGTTCGGAAACATGGCGCGGGCCTTGGAGCCAGGCCGAGGGTTCTACATCTGGGGTGGGTATGCGAACTGCGCGAACTACCCGCCGTTCCTGAAGAAGCATGGTCTGTACTTCAGCCAAGCGATCATCTGGGACAAGCAGCACCCGGTCCTCACCCGCAAGGATTACATGGGTGCCCATGAGTGGTGTTTTTACGGGTGGCTCGAAGGAGCGGCCCATGTGTATCTGGGGCCGAACAATGCCACCGACCTCTGGCACGTCAAGAAGGTGAATCCGCAGTCGATGGTGCACTTGACCGAGAAACCGGTCGAGCTCGCGGTGCGGGCGATGCAGTACTCGTCCCGAGAAGGGGAGCACGTGCTCGACCTCTTCGGTGGCAGTGGCAGCACCCTCATTGCTGCCGAGCAGGCGGGACGAAAGGCGTTCTTGATGGAGTTGGACGGGTTGTACTGCGACGTGATCGTAGAGCGCTGGGAGAAGTTCACGGGGAAGAAGGCTGAGCGTGTCCCAAGGGATCAGGAGGTGCCAGCGCGATCGCCGAATCCAACAGGTTCAGATCACGAACCCCGGGATCGCCCCCGTATCGCGTTGTCTGATCGCGGTGGATGAACAGCACGTCATCGAGCGTCAGGAAATCAACGTCGGCCATTCACTGCGCCAGGCGTTCGAGGTCGTCGCCAAACTTCTGGTTGATCGACTCCAAAGCCGCTTCCAGTTTGCGCTGGCGACGCTTGTCCCGGATCGGTCGAATCAGAATGGCATCGCCGTTGGTCGATAGCTCCAGCGGCGTGTCCGCTGTGATCTGCAGCATTTCCAAGATCGGCTTGTCGATCACCAAGGCCAGGCTATTGCCGTGCTTGATCAGGGTCTTGTTCATGGGGAACTCTCCGGGCTGTGTATACATAGTGTATACGCTCGCCGTGGCTCAAACAAGACCCGTCCGTGACCGGTGCGTGATCCGGGATCGCGGGCAGTTTGTCACAAGCAATGGGAGACACACCCATGATCTACCTCGCCTCACCTTACACTCATCCCGATCCCGTCGTTCGCGAAGAGCGCTTCGCCGCCGCCTGCGCCGTCGCTGCACAGCTGCTCCGCTTCGGGCACTTGGTCTTCTCCCCCATTTGCCACAGCCACCCGCTGACCCGGTTCGGCCTGCCGCTCGACTGGGGTTTCTGGGAGCGGTGCGATCGCCAGCACCTGGAGCGGTGTTCGGAACTGATCGTGCTCATGTTGCCGGGGTGGACGTCGAGCCGGGGTGTCCTGGCGGAGATCGCCATCGCCCGGGAGCTGGGGCTCCCCGTGCG
>CAIUHT010001257.1 GCA_903898975.1 uncultured Planctomycetaceae bacterium | reverse complement strand
GGTTCACCTGCACCGCACCCGTCGGGGGAACCGGAACGTTGAAGATCAGGATCGACAGACCCTTCCCCTCCGTGCACGGCGATGCCGGCTGCAGCGTCACGAGGTAGTCGCTCGCCGCGACATCCAGCGGGGTGAAGGCCGTGTCCATCTGGCTGCAGGGGACCGGCGCCTCGATCGAGAGCGGCACGGTGGTTGACGGCACCGGAGTGGGCGCCGACGACGACCCCGAATCGCCCCCACCCGAGCAGCCGGCGACGGTCAGGGCGCACGCAACGACTAGGAACAGCTGAACACTCGATCGACTCACGGCACCATCATGCCTCGGAGTTCGTGGCGCGCAGCGTGACGGCTCTCTGTGAGTGCGGGACCACCAGTGAGAGGGCGGCAGCGCCCGCAGCCAGACCCACGAGCACGTAAGCGTTGGAGACCGGCCACCACCACAGTTCCGTCGCACCGGATACCGCACTGGTCGGGGCCCGCCAGACGACACGGGACAACAGCACCAACCACGACACCACCACCACCACACTCACCCAGCGCTGAGGCCGCCCCGCTGCCAGAGCGACCAGCAACGGGAAGAAGAAGACCCAGTGGTGCGTCCACGACACCGGCGACACCAGAAGCATGATCAGCCCCGCGACGCCGAATGCCACCAACTCCTGTCCGGCCACCCACAACCGCCGACACAACCACAGGCCCGCGGCGATCACCCCTGCCATCGCAAGGGACCACCACAGGCTCCCCGAGGGATCGGATCCCGTGGCTCTGGTCCAGACACCCAAGAGGGACTGGTTGCCCACGAAGTCCACCGGTGCGCCCACCCGACTGATGCGGAACAGGTCCTGTAGCCAGAACCGTGCCGAGTCCGTCGGCAGGGCGATCCACGCCACCGCGGTGCAGACCAGGAACGTCGTCGCACCGGTGAACACCCACCGCCACCGGCCCACCACCGCGTAGAACAGGAGGAAGAAGCCAGGGACGATCTTCAGTGCGGCGGCAACCCCGGTGAGGGCCCCCCGGGACCAACCCGCCGTGCGCTGCAGATCCTCCACCACGAGCCACAGGAGCAGCAGGCCGATCTGACCCAACCTGAGGGTCTCGACACTGGGTTCCAGCATCACGAGAAGAACGAACAACGCGGCCGCCGAGGTCCCGCGCCCAGAGATCCAGGCAGGGAGGAAGCTCGCTCCTGTCGGTGCCAGCAGCCAACACACCCTTCCCAGCGACGCCAGGGACACGACTGCCAGCACCCACCCCGCCCACCCCGGGACCGCGGCGAGTGGCAGGAACAGCACCGCCGCGAACGGCGGGTACACGAACGGGAGGAACGCCGGGTCGGGCTCATAGAGCGGGCGTCCCTGCACCACATCCGCTCCGGCTCTCTCGTAGACCACCGCGTCGATGAAGGGGCTGTAGCGCCACAGGAGGATCGCAATCAGCAGCAGGACCAGTGCGAGCGCTCCCCACACCACGACGACACCTCGGTCGCTCCCCGAGGGGGAGGGTCCCGCGTCAGCCGACATGCTCCGCCACCTGTTCCCGGCTTCCCGAGTACGCCACCCCGGTGACCGCGTTCCCCCGCGGCAGCACCAGGGCGGCGACGCCGGTGATCAGCATCAGCGGGGTGTAGGCCACGGCCAGGGTG
>CAIUHT010001256.1 GCA_903898975.1 uncultured Planctomycetaceae bacterium | reverse complement strand
GGCTGGTGCCGAAGCTGGGACAGGGCGCTTCGAAAGCCGGTTCGCTCGCGAGAGCGGCTGTCGGCGGTCTTGACGCCTGTTCACCCAGAGTCGTAAACTGCGGCTCAGCGTGGACCGTCACTGCTCCCGGAGGGAGATGGTGCGGTCAGCGCGGGGTTTGATCTGCCGGGCGACCCAGTGGGGGTTGGACCTTGGCAGTTTTTCGTTTTCCCGGGGGCTGCGTTTGCCGCGCCCGCTTCGCTGAAGTCACTCAGGCCTTATGGACAGCCAGACACAAAACGAGCTCGAAACCAACGAACTGCACAAGCTGCTGGTGAAGCTGAATCGCTTCCTGGAAGCGCACGGCAACAAGGTGGCGTTGCTGCTGGCCGGGCTGGCGATCGCCGTGGTCGCGGGAGTGTGGCTGCAACGGGGTGAGCAGGCGCGGGAACTGGCGGGCTGGCGAGCCCTGGCGGGGGCGAGTTCTCCGGCCGATTTGAAAGCGGTTGCGCAAGAGCACAGCGACGCGACGGTCGGCCCGTGGGCGAAGTTGATGGAAGCGGAGCAGTTGCTGGCCCAGAGCCAGAAGGCGCTGTTCCTCGACAAGGACGCGGGCCGCAAGGACGCCGAGCGGGCCCGTGAGTCATTCGAGTCACTCATCAACAACACCGAGGCTGCCCGCGAAGTACGGGAGCGGTCGCAGTTCGGTTTGGGGCAGGCAGAAGAGACGCTCGCGGACGGCAGCCCGACCAAGGCGCTGGAAGCGTACAAGACGCTGATCGAGCGGTTTCCGGGGACGTATTTCGAAGATGCGGCCAAGGCGCGGATCAAGCGGCTGGAGCGGGGTGGCTCGGCGGAGTTTTATTCGTGGTTCGCCCAGTTCGAACGACCCAAGGCGAAAGATCGTCGGCCGCTCGATGGGAACCCACTGGATGGGCTGGGCCTGCCCAGCGACCTGATTCTGCCCCCGAGCCCGACCTCGAAGTCGGCCCCCGGGGAAGGGAGTGGTCCCGTCGCGACTGAGGAAGAGGCGACGGAAGGGGAGCCCGAGATGGAAGCGGAGGGGGAGAAGAAGGGAGCCGAGGAGGCCCCCGAGTCCCCTGCGGAGCCAGCCCCCGAGGCGGGGGCGAAGGAGCCCGAGTCGGGGGACAAGGCCAACCCCGAGTCTCCGTGAGCCGACGGCGTTCAGCGCGCGGGAAGCCGACGTCGGAGCGCGACGAGGCGACAGGTCCGAATGGGGGGCGGGATCGCGGAGGCGATTCTGATCCGAAGCGCGGCGGTGCGGAGAGTTCGCACGGCGTGGCGGCTGATTCAACGCAGTCACCGGCTGCGGAGCGGGGTGGTTCAGCCAGGGCGACGGACCGCGATTCCGACTCGTGCGCAGGCGGGGCTAACGCGATGGTGCCTGGAGACATCGGGCCTGGGAACATGGGGCCTGGAGACATCGGGCCTGGAGACATGGGCGGCGGCCTCCCCTCGGAGGCCGATGAGCCACTGGAACCCGACGAGGTCGTCGGTGAGTCACTGGATGATGAGCCACGTGGACCGGAGGAACCGGGCCCGCAGCTCTCTGCCGGGGACGATGCGCGATCGACGAGTCTTGGGTCGGTCGTTGCTCCCGAGCGGGTGACGGTGGAATCTCGCGCCCATGGTTGGCGGCTGGACCACTATCTGACCCGGCTGTATCCGAACTACAGCCGGGCGCAGTTTCAGCGCGAGATCGAGACCGGGTCGATTGTGGTCAACGGGTTGCCCGCCAAGGCGTCCCGCCGGCTGCATGTGAACGACATTGTGCAGTTCCAGTTACCCCGACAGCCTGATCGGTCGGTGGTCCCCGAGAATCTGCCGCTGGAAGTGCTGTTTGAAGACGCGCACCTGGTGGTGTTGAACAAGGCGGCGAACATGGTGGTGCACCCGGGCCGGGGGCATCAGCGGGGGACCCTGGTGGGTGCACTGCAGTACCACTTCGACCGGCTGAGCGATGTGGCGGGAGCGGATCGACCGGGCATTGTGCATCGCCTGGACCGCGACACCACCGGGGTGATGGTGGTGGCCAAGGACAACCAGGTGCATCATCGACTGTCGGGGCAGTTCGAACGGCGGGAGGTCGAAAAAGAGTACGTGGCGATTGTTTGGGGAGTGCTCGATCGCGACAGCGACTGGATTGAGACCCACCTGCGGGTCAATCCGCGCGAACGCGAGAAGATGATGGTCTGCGAGGCGGGGGCGGGGGCGCGTTCGGCGGTGACGTATTACGAGGCGGCGGAGCGGTTCCAGGCGTTCACCTTCGTCCGGCTGTTCCCCAAGACGGGGAGGACGCACCAGTTGCGGGTGCACATGAAGCACCTGGGGCATGCGATCGCGGCTGACAAGGTGTACGGGGGGAGATCGGAATTGCGGCTGGCCGATGTGGCGGCAGGGCTGCCCGCAGGCCGGACGAATCGCAACCCGCTTCCCGGAGGCGCGGGCTCGAGCGGGGTCGCGGGCACGATCGGGGGGTCGGGCGATCGGGTGTTGATTGCCCGGCAGGCGCTGCATGCCCGGCGGATTGTGTTTCGCCATCCCGTGAGTGGCGAAAGACTGGAATTTGAGGCCGAGGTGCCCAGTGACATGCAGCAGACTCTGGCGGCCTTGCGTGCGGGGGGATGAGGCGTCATCTTGAGTCGGCTTGAGCGTCAAGTGCGGCTGATAATCTGTGCGGAACCGAGGTGCCGAGATGAGTGGATTGCGGGTGGGCAGGGTCTTGCAGTCGTCGGGGCAGGTGGCGTTGGGGGTGGTGACCGACGGCGGGGTGCGGGTGGTTCCGTTCCGCCCGCCGGTGGCGACATTGGCTGACATCCTGCACGCGGCGGACCCGGTGGGACTGGTGCGGACGCTGCTGGGAGCGGGTGGACCGGTTGTTCCCGAGGGGAGTGTGAAATGGCTGGCCCCCATCGACCGCCAGGAAGTGTGGGCGGCCGGGGTGACCTACAAGCGCAGCCAGATTGCCCGGATGGAGGAGTCTGAGACGGGGGCTTCGCACTACGACCGGGTCTACACCGCTCCACGACCCGAGATTTTTTTCAAGGCGAACGCGGGGCGGGTGTCGGGACCGGGCGAACCTGTGCGGATTCGCGTCGACACCAAGTGGTCGGTTCCCGAACCGGAATTCGCGCTGGTCATCTCTCCGGCGGGCCGGCTGGTGGGGCTGACGATTGGCAATGACATGAGCGCCCGCGACATCGAGGGGGAGAACCCGCT
>CAIUHT010001255.1 GCA_903898975.1 uncultured Planctomycetaceae bacterium | reverse complement strand
GCAACGTCTCAAGCACACCCGCATCGCGGGCCTGAGATGCCATGGGCCCCGCGAGCAGATCGGCGAGGGACAAGCAACCAGTACCAGGTTCAAATCGCAGGAGGATTTCCCGACGTCCTTGAATGAAGTGATGCGGGGCGGAGAACGAGAGCTCCCACAGGGGATGGATCATACCTCACCTTGCTGACGGAGTCGCCACAGTGGCCCTCGGCGGAGGAACCCCTGCGAAAATCGTAACCAGGGAATCCGGGCCGGTCCAACAGGAGCGCACGACGCATTGCCAGTCTGCCCCTGGCGTTCCCCCAATCGAGGGAGGCCCACCTGCAGGTGAAACCTCTTTCGGCGGGGAGATTTGGACTGCCCTCCGTTGCGTGACTGCTTGGACGTGGCACAATCGCAGGCCGCCCCCGGCAGAGCGACGAGGGAAACTTGAGCGATTTTCCGATCACCGCAGCCCCTGCAACCCGAGAGGCTGTCACCGGCAGGTGGCCGGGAGAACTTGAGCAAATCCGCAACCGGCTGTTTTGGTGAAGTTTTCGGGGTGGTGAGATCGATACAGGAACGCAGAGAGTTCCGCTCCGGTGGAAAAGTAGGGCCAGCCGGAGCGAGAGGGGGGGCCGACACACATTGCCTCAACCTGCGGCACCAACGGACGCTGTCAAGATGCGGATGGAATCGCTGTTGAAGGGGCTGTTTGCGATTGGCGCGGCGATGCTCTGCTTCGGCTGGGGATTGCTGACCTCCCGCACGCAGATCTTTCCGTACCGGATTCTGAAGGAGGCCGAACTCGCGGTCCAATCGGAACTGAAGCTGAGAAACCAGGGCCTGAGCGACGATGACTGGCGGACTTGGCTGCGAGAGCATCCGACCCCACTTGCCGGTCCCCAGGCGCGATTTCTCACCAAGCGGACTCTCTCCGAGCCGATTCTGCTGACTCTCCCCGATCTGGGGAACGAGTCTCAAAGCGGTCGCCGAGAGTTGGCTCGGATTGTGGATCGCCAGGGCTATTCGCTGCACACCTGGACTGCGGACGACAAGTGGCTCCGGGAATTGGCGTCCAGGAATGGAGTCACCCTGCGGAACGAGTCCATTGTTTACGGCTGTGGGGCCGAAGTGGACGAGGCGGGCAACCTGCTGGTCTCGATGCAAACGCACCTGGGTTTTCCCTACGGAGCGACCCTCGTTCGCCTGGATCGGGAATCGAATCCCCAGTGGAGTGCTCCGCTGGCGGTGCATCACTGGTTCAGTGTCGCTGACGATGGCGCGATTTATGCGCCGTGGCACGAAGCCGTAAAGACTCCGCTCACACTCGGGGGGACCACGGTGGAAGTCGTCTCTCCGTCTGGGCGGATCCTGAACGACGGAATTGTAAAGCTCTCACCTCGCGGCAAAGTTCTCGATAAGTTCAGCCTGCTGGAGGTGCTGTCGAACTCAGGTCTCGCGGGGTTGCTGGTCGGCAATGTTCCCGACATTCGCCATCCGTCGGGTGGAAAGCAGGTGGTCAGGGTCAGCGATGAGGATCCAGTGCACTTGAACGATGTGCAGGTGATCTGCCAGCGACACCTTCCAAGCCGACCCGGGCTGGAACTGGGAGATCTGCTGGTTTCCTTGCGAACACCATCGGTGCTGGCGGTGGTTTCCCCCAAGACCCGAACAATCAAGTGGCATTCCACCAGGAATACGCTGTTTCAACACAGTCCCCGACTTGTCCCCGACGGCGTGCTCGCATTCTATAACCTGGGGGGCGGGGTGGAGACGGGCGGAACTCGACTGGCGTTGGTGGATCTCTCGGGGGGGACGTCCAGGACGCTCTTTCCCCGCCCCGATAAAAAGTTGCCAGAGTCGTTTTTCTCGGTGTTGGCGGGGCACGTTGATGTGCACCGCGATGGAACGCGTGCCCTCATCGCCTCCACTGCTCAAGGAGTGGTCTGGGAGGTCGATCTGTCGTCTGGGGAGGTGCTGTGGGAATATATCGCCCCAGAACCAGGCCAGCACCCCACCGCGCGATTGAGTTGCTTCTGCGCGAAGTATTGCAGTGAACCAGAATGGATTCCCGGCCAGGTTGCAGCGACGATCCCAGAGCAGCGATGATCCAAGCAGAAGCGGTCTCGAATGTGACATAGGGCTGAAAGGCCTGCTCGGAAGCGCGGGCACCTTTGTTAGACAGACATCAGTGCGATCGTCATCCGGCTGCCTGACAGAAATGAGGCGACTCGGTGGGAACTCGAATTCCCAGGAAGCTCATCGCTCGAGTTCAGTCCGTCCTTGCAGCCAAGAGGTCTCTCAGGGCTGAGTGGCGGGGAATCTC
>CAIUHT010001254.1 GCA_903898975.1 uncultured Planctomycetaceae bacterium | reverse complement strand
GTCGTTCGTCGCGACCAGCGGGAGGCCCATGCGGTTCGCCAGCTCCACGGTTCCCTGGGCACATTGCCGCTGGATCTCGAGCCCGGCGTTCTGAATCTCGAGGTAGTAATTGGCGCCGAAGACGCGGGCATACCACTCGACCACCTTCTGGGCCTCGTCGAAGCGCTCACCCAGCAGCAGGTTCGACAGTTCGCCCGCCGCGCAGCCCGAGAGGCAGATCAGCCCCTCGCTATGGGCCTCGAGCACCTCTTTGTCGATGCGGGGCTTGTAGTAAAACCCCTCGAGGAAGGCGATCGACGAGAGCTTGATGAGGTTCTTGAACCCGGTCCGGTTCCTGGCCAGCAGCGTGAGGTGGAAGCTGGCCTCCTTCATGCGGGCGGCGTCTTTATTCCGCCGGTCGCCCGGGGCGATGTACGCCTCGTAACCGAGGATCGGATTGATCCCCGCTTCCTTGCACTTCTGGTAGAACTCGATCGCCCCGTACAGGTTCCCGTGATCGGTCAGGGCCAGCGCGGTCATCCCGGCGGCCTTGGTTTTCTTGACCAGTTCGGGAATCCGATTCGCCCCGTCCAGCAGGCTGTAGTGCGAATGCACGTGCAGGTGGGCGAACGGACGCGAGGCGGTGGCGGTCATGGGCAGTCCCTTGCTGGGAATCCGGAAAAAGCGGAACGCGGCTGGCCTCCCGGCCCACCGCGTTCACCGCATTCTAATTCCCCGCCATCACCGGGCGAAGCGTCCCGGACAGACCTCACGAATCAGCGAAAAAACCAGCCTCACCCGGCGACCCGGTCGAGCCCCTGTCGAGCCGCGCACCGATTTCCAACCGCACCCCGGGCCACCTCGGAACAACCCGGTCCCGCCAGGACACCGGTCGCTGGCTCGAACCCGGGCTGGTCAATCGCGACCCGGGCGGCGGCGCGTTTGTGCTGACGATAGGATGGGGGAAACTCGCCCGCCGTGTCGGGCCGCCGCCAGTCGCGGACGAGCACGCGGACTGACGGCGCCGACGGAACGCACGCCAGGACCAGCCCGCGACGAGCCAGCGCGGGCCACCGGTGCTGGCCTTGGCTCGCCTCGTCCGTGACCGGCCCTGCTTTGCCTGCTCGGCCTACTCGAGCCACTCCCGGATCTGCCTCACCTCGGCGTTCCAACCCCGGCCCAGGCGGCGGGTGATGAACGCGCGGTACAGCAGGTCGAGCGTTTCGGAAAATCGCCGCAGTTGGCCAATCCGCTCGGCGGGGTGCGACGGGGCGTCGGCCCCGGTCGCCGACTCGAGAGCCAGGCCCCCCACTCCCAGGCGTTCCCCCTGCAGCGCGAACTGGAACTGATCTTCGCCCCGCACCAGCACCAGCCCCGCTCGCCGGAGCCACTTGCCCGACTTGGCGGCCTGGAAGGCCTCGGGGGTCTTGCCCGGGGCCTCGGCTGAGAGCGTGTCGCGTCCCGTCTGCCCCACGGGACACTGCATCGCCAGCGACTTGGCAATCATCCCGGTCACCTGGCTGTCATCCGGCAGGTCAAGCTGCTCGGACTGCCGCTCGAACCACCACCAGAGCCACATCAGGAACTCGTTCCCCAGGAAGTCAGCCGGGACGGGGCTCCCCTCGAGCCACTCGGGCGACTGGGGGAGTTCGCCCCCGTGAAACGAACTGGGGGCGATGCGGTCCCAGGCGGCCTGGGCTTCGAGTTCGGCCGCCAGTTTCTCTCCCGCCCGACCGGCGGTGAGCGGCTTCAGGCTCAACCCGAACGCCTCGTGGAACAGGCCCCGCAGATGCTCCTGCACGCCGGGACTGGTGCTGGCGACGTAGCAGAGGCGGTTGGGGGCGTCCCACAGGAAGGGGGTCTGGGACATCCGGCGGAACTTGCCCTCGGCCAGTTCTTCTTCGCAGCGGGCCTGGACCGCCTCCTGGGCCTCTTTTCGCTCGGTTCGCGAGACGCGGCCCGTGGGGCTCTCGGCGGCGAGGGCGGCCAGTTCAATTTCCAGCCACGCTTTCCGCAGCGGACCGGGGACCCGGCTGACATCGACGCGGAGCGCGGCGAGGACCGCCCCGTCGATGATGTTCTTTTCGAGCTGAAAATCGCGATCAAAGAGATGTCGCCCGGCGATGAAGCCGACGGCGGCCGACTCGGCGGCGGGGGTGGACGAATCGCGAATGGCGAGCCGGGCGAGGGCCTCAAGCTGAGCCGGGCCAGGCGCCTTGAGAGGCCGGCCCGACACCTCGAAGCGTTCGAACGAAATACGGCCGGACAGGAAACCCATGGAGAACCTTGAAGTAGGGAGAGGAGGACGAACCAGCCGACCGCGAAAACCCCTGGGCCGCGGTGCCCGGGC
>CAIUHT010001253.1 GCA_903898975.1 uncultured Planctomycetaceae bacterium | reverse complement strand
CACCGGGATGAGATACGCCTGGGCTTCCTTAAAACTGCGAGCCGTGCAGGTGACGACCAGGAGCACGGCTGAATAGAAGCTGGCGAACAGCAGCATCAGGGCGGCGATCGCCGCGAGGCTGGCTCCGCTCAGGCCATCCCCGCCGAACAGCGTTGCCCCCAGCCCGCTCAGGCGCAGAGTGACTGCCATCATCGCCAGGTTGACCGAGGCGGTCAGGAGCGCCACGGCCAGGACCGCAATGTACTTGGCCACCAGCACGGAGAGCCGGGGGATAGGGGCCGAGACCAGCACTTCCAGCGTCCCCCGTTCGCGTTCGCCAGCGGTCAGGTCGATGGCCGGATAGACCGCCCCGGTCACGGTCATCAGGGTGAGGATCAGGGGGATGACTGCCACCAGCGAGAACCGATTTGATTCGGCGGCGGCCTCGGTCAAAGATCGCTTCTGGACGAAGAGCGGGTCGGCCCGCTGGCTGATCTCCAGCCGGGTCAGTCGCGAGGCGAGAAACTCCTGGCCCGTCTTTGCGAGTGCCTCAGAGACCATTCGGGCGGCCTCGCGACTCGCTGCCGAGTCTTCGCGGTACAGCAGCTCCAGGTCGACCGAGAGATCTCGAGAAGGATCGAGGTGGAACTCCGCCGCCTCGCTGCGGGGGCGAAGGGCGACTTCATAATCGCCCTGCTGCACCGCCTGCTCGGGATTGGCTTCGATGGAGCCTCCCCAGCGGACTGTGCCAGGTGGAATGGGGCCAGCTCGCTCTTCGAAGGAAAGTCCCCCGCGGGTCAGCGTCACAACCCCGAACTCAGCCGCCCGGCGGTCTGGGAAGGCCACCAGGTACTGAACTCCTCCGGTGGCATTCAACTGGCTGAGAAAAAACTGCTGGAAGGCGACCGACAACAGGGGGTACAGCAGCAGCGGCATCAGGACCAGCGTCAGGATGGTGCGTCGATCCCGGAGGATTTCGCGCAGTTCCTTCCCGGCCAGCCGAATCAGGCGGGCCAGCCTCGTGTGCTCAGCAGTCCATTTGGGCTCGGAACTCACTCCATCACCCGACAGTCAAATGTGGTACGGGAAAACAGTCAACAAACACCCCGCTGGCCCCCCGGGCGGGAACTCACCCCAACACCAGATCACTCCCGACCACCAACTCCCCTGGAGACTGCGGCAAGAAACCTCGCCAGATGGCCCTGGCCTCAGCGAGCAGCCCGACGCCCCAGGATGTTCACGCCACTGCCGATCAGCAGATTCGAATTGTAGGCCAGCCGGTACAGCCAGCCGGTTTTCTCGGGGGGCAGCACCCGCAGTTCGTCGAAGCCCGCCCGCGAGAACCACTCCCGCAATTCAGCCACCGTGTGATGATGCTGGTACTGCGGAGCATACCAGTCAAACGTGTCGCAGACGCGGTTCTCTCGATTGGGATGCGCACTGAAGTTGACGAGCTTGTTCAGCGTCTTGTTGACCAGCGGCACCCCGCCCAGCCAAGCCCCCCATTCGCACCACCGCTCCAGGCGGGCCCTAGGCAGCCGGGCGGCACGGGCCCGCAGGGCATCGTTCAAGGCTTCCTGCCAGAACTGATTCCGGCGGTACAGCCAGACGGCATACCAGCCCCCGGGTCGGACCAGCCGGGCCACCTGGTCGAACACTGCCCGCGTGGATGCGTCGTGGTGCATCACTCCGACAGAGAAAACCAGGTCGAAGGAACCCGGCGCGAACGGCAGCTGCTTGAGATCGGCCTGCACAAACCGCACGTTGGGCAACCCGGCACACAGGCTGGCCGCCTTGTCGACGGCATGCGTGTGGTCGGCCCCGATCACGTTCGCTCCCGCCTCGGCGGCCACCCGGCTGTACCGGCCACCTCCGCAACCGGCATCCAGCACCGTCAAGCCACGCAGGCCTTCCAGCGACATTCCCGTCTTCGCCACAAATGTCGCCCGATCCTCCTCGGGATGAGCCACCTCGTACCGGTTCCACTGGTGCCCGAAGCTCTCCAGGTGCTCGGCGGAGACATAGCGGGGAATTCCCCCTTCGACTGGCACTCGCGTGCCACAGTCGGGACACGCCAGGTGTCCCGCCGTTTCGCGAGGCCAGCCCAGCGGCTTGCGACAGGCCGGACATTCAGGAACGGGCATTGGTGGGGAACTCACGCCAACTTACCCGAGGGCCGCTGGCCTCTCGCCAGCCAGACGGTCTGCAGATCGTGCATCAGTTCTGTCGCTGGGAAGATTTCCCGGGCAGCCGCCAGCCCCACTGGATCGGGGCCCGGCAACGAAGGGTCAAAATGCATCAGGCAGAGCCGGCCCACGCGGCACCGGCGCGCCACTTCCAGCACTGGAGTGAGATGACTGTGCCCGGTTGGTTCGGCCCACTCCGCCTGGCGGTCGCCAAAATTGCATTCGTGCAGCAGCAGATCGACACCTTCAACGAGCGACTCGTAGGCGGCCCCTGGTCGGGCAGTGGTGTCGGTAATGTAAGCCAGCGAACGGTCGGCCCAGTCAATCCGGTAGCCGACCGATCCCCCGGGGTGCGGCGTTCGCACATGCCGCACGACCCCACCGTCGGGCAGTGCCAGGCGTTCGGGCAGTTCCTCAAATTCGAATGGAGGCGCCACGGGAAACAGCGCCGGGGCGAACAGGTGCTCGCGCACGGCGGCCAGGTGTTCGGGCAACCCGACCACCCGGACCCGCCGCAGGAGTCCCTTCAGCACCGGCACCACGAGAAATGTCAGGCCGATGATGTGATCGAGATGCGCGTGCGACAACAGCACCGTCAATTCATCGCCGCGACACAGGCGGGTGAGCCGCTGGGTGCCCGTCCCGGCGTCAAAAGCCAGCCCCAGATCGGGCAACAGCACGCCCAATGTCTGACTTCGCTCGGTCGGGTGGTATCCCGAGGTTCCGAGGAAGGTGATGGCGATGTCGCGGTCTGCTGCGGCGGGAGAAGTCACGCGGCCACTGGTCCTAGCTCAACTTGCGGGATCGGATCCAGTCGGTATGGAACGCCCCTTCCCGATCAATCCGCTGGTAGGTGTGCGCCCCAAAGTAGTCACGCTGGGCCTGCAACAGATTCGCGGGCAGCCGCGGCGAGCGATATCCGTCGAAGTACGACAGGGCCGCCGTGAACCCGGGCACCGGCAACCCCAGTTCGACCGCCGTCGCAACGACGTGCCGCCAGCCTGGTTCGGCCTTGCGGATCGCCGCGGCGAAGAAGTCGTCGAGCAGCAGGTTTTCGAGCTGGGGGTTCTTTTCGAAGGCGCGCTTGATGTCCTCGAGAAAGCGGGCGCGGATAATGCACCCGCCACGCCACAGCAGCGAGATGTTGCCGTAGTTCAGATCCCAGCCAAACTCGCGGGCCGCCGCCTCGAGTTGCACAAACCCCTGGGCGTAACTGCAGATCTTCGAGGCGTACAACGCCTGCCGGATGGCCTCGATGAACTGCACCTTGTCGCCCGTGTACCGCTTCTGCGTGGTCGGGAACACCTTGCTGGCCCGGACCCGGGCCGGCTGTTGGGCCGACAGGCAGCGGGCGAAAACCGATTCGGTGATCAGCGTGGTCGGCACACCCAGGTCGAGAGCATGCTGACTCATCCACTTGCCGGTCCCCTTCTGGGCCGCCGTGTCCAGGATCTTGTCGACCAACTCACCTGTTCCCTCGGGATCGGGAACCGTCAGGATGTCGCGGGTGATTTCGATGAGGTAGCT
>CAIUHT010001252.1 GCA_903898975.1 uncultured Planctomycetaceae bacterium | reverse complement strand
TCCGCGGCAATGTCGAGACCCGCCTCCGCAAACTCGACGCCGGGGAATACGACGCCCTCATCCTCGCGACCGCCGGGCTGCAACGCCTCGAGCTGGCTCACCGCATTTCGCTCCCCCTGGGACCCCCCGAAATGTTTGGTGCCGTCGGGCAGGGGGCCCTGGGCATCGAGTGCCGGGAAGATTCGTTCGTCGCCCGCCTGCTCGACCAGATCTCGTGTCCCCTCACCCGCCCGTCGGTCGTGGCGGAGCGGGCCTTGCTCGCCACGCTGCGGGCCGGTTGCCATGCCCCAGTCGGGGTCGATTCGCAGGTGCTGGGGGCCAGCCTCAAGCTGACCGGTGTCGTCCTCAACCCCACTGGTACCGAACGCCTGCTGGCCGAGATCGAGGGCCCGCTGGAACACGCCCCGGAACTGGGGGCCCGCCTCGCCCGCGACCTGCTCGCCCAGGGGGCCGACCGGCTCATTCACACCACCGCCGCCCCCCCGGCCTGACGGTTTCGCCCCACTGTCGCTGCACCTTTGACCGCGGAGTGGCCAATCACCGGTCGGGCGGTCGGGTGACGGGTTGATCCCCTGCGTTGTCTGCGGGATCGGCACCCGCCCCATGCGTCCTCGACCCAGCCTGCCCGCTCCCCCCTGATCCGGCAGACGCCCCGGGCCGCTTCTGGTAACATCTCACCCGGCGTCAGCACTCGGATCCTCGCGTTGTTCCTCCCGGTTCCGGCAGTCTCTTCGGGGCTGCTCCCAGGGAGGGGCCAGGAAATCATGGAAGCGGAAGAACTCAACTCCACCCTCGTCTACACCGGACCGCTCCCCAAGTCGGGTGCTCCCGATCCGGAAAAGCAGGCGCTCTTCGCCCGCTACGAGGAATTCGTCTGGGCCGAGGCCATTCATTGGGACCGCGTGACCCTCAAGCACCGCCTCCTCGGGGCTGGTGGCCAGGGGGCGGTCTACCTGGCGGAACGTCGCGGTGCCGACGGCTTCTCGCGCCCCATCGCCCTCAAGGTCTTCTCGCCCGAGCCGTACCCCACCCGCGCCGCTTACGAAGCCGACATGGCGCACGTCGCCAGCGCCTGCGGTCGCGTTGCCCTGCTGCAGTCAGACCACGTCGTCGATATCCACGACTTCGTCATCCACAACGGACTCCGCCTCCTCGAGATGGAATACCTCGACGGACTCGACATCCGCCAGATGGTCGCCCCGTCGCTGCTCGAATTGACCCGCGAACGTGTCTCGGCCGAACGCCTCGAACATGTCCGCCGCGTCATCCTCTCGGAAGGCCCCCGCCTCTCGCGCCTTCAGCCCGGCGTCGCCATCTCCATCCTCCGCGACTGCCTCGCAGCCCTCTCCAACCTCCACCGCGCCGGCCTGGTGCATGGCGATATCAAGCCCGCCAATATCATGCTCACCCGGCAGGGGATCGCCAAGCTCATCGACATCGGCTCGGCGGTCGATCTTCGCCAGCGCACCGTCCGCCACGTCTGGTCCCCCGCCTACGCCGCCCCCGAAATCCTCCAGGGGGGGGTCAGCACTCCCCGCACCGACCTCGCCAGCCTGGGTTACGTCCTGGTCGAAATGCTCTCGGGGCAACAGCTCGCCCCGCCCCAGACCAGCTATCCCGATCTCCTCCGCGGCAAGCTCGACCTCGAGCAGCGCCTCCCCGATCTGCTCCCTCCCGAGGTCGCCAGCAGCGAACTGCTGCTCAACCTCTGCCAGCGCCTGGTCGCCCCCGACCCCGCCCGCCGCTTCCCCAGCGCGCAGGCCGCCGAACTGGGCGAAGATGGCGCCGCCTCGTTCCATCGCGAGTTGATCACCGTCAACCTCTCCAGCGAATACTCGCACGAACTGCAGCACTGGCTCGAAGAACTCGGACCGCTCCCCGGGCAGCCCATGCCCCTTGGCCCGCCGCGCCCAGACCGCGCCTCGTCCCCGCCCCTCGCCGCGGAAGGCTCGTCCTCCGGGACCTCCGCCCCCCAGGCCTCCTAGCGACGGGATCCCCTTGGCCAAACTCCCCGGCGATCCCTCTTCCGACCCCGCCCGTCCGGTCGCTCCCTCCCGGGCGTGCACCCCGGCACTGGTCGATCTCCACTTCGCTCAGCCCCTCGACCGCCTCGCGCACTCCGCCCCCGGGCAGCCTTGCCGCGTCGCCGTCTGGGCCGCGCTCGTCGCCGATCTGATCGCCCCCTGCCAGGCTGTCCCCACGCTGCTCACCGCCGATGAAGCGACCCGCGCCGCCCGCTTCGTCCAGCCGCGCGACCGCGACACCTACCTGGTCGCCCACACCCTCTGCCGGGCTCTGCTCGCCCTCGCCACGGGCCTTCCCCCCCGCAGCCTCGTCTGGCTGCGCGGGCCGTTTGGCAAGCCGTATCTCGACCACTCGGCGTCACTCCCCTCGACACCCCGCTGGCAGTTCAATCTCTCGCACACCTCGGGCTACGTCATGGTCGCCCTGTGCCGCGATGTCGAAGTGGGCGTCGATATCGAATCGCTCCGTCCGCACCTCGAACTGCCGGGGATCGCCGAACGCTTCTTCAGCCCCGAAGAAGTCGCCTGCTGGAAAGCCGGCCCTCCGGCCCGCCAGGTCGAAATGTTCTATCGCCTCTGGACCCGCAAAGAGGCGTTCATGAAGGCGGTCGGACAGGGCTTCGGGTTGCCGCTCGATTCGTTCGCGGTCGAAGCCGACCCGACCCGCCCTCCGCGGCTCCTCCGCACCCCTCCGCATCTCCCCGGCTGTGACCACTGGTCGGTCCACGATCTCACCGACGCCCTCCTGCAGCTGGTGAGCCCCCCGGTCCCCTGTGCCGCGCTCGTCGCCGCCGCCCCCACCCTCGACCCCAGTCTCCACTTCGTCTCAGGCCCCGCTCTCGCCAGCCTGTTGCAACTCCTCGCGGCGTCGCCCCAGCCATTGCCGTAGCTCGTCGACCACCCCCGGTTGCTGCCGCGCCACATCGGCGACGTCCCAGCGGTCGACCGGCTTTTCGTAGAGCCGGGTCATCTGTTCGCCCCGTTCTCGCGACCGCTCGCCTGGCTGCTCTTCTCCGGCGTCTCCTTGTTCCGGTTCCTCGACCAGCAGGTACTCGGGTGTTCGCAGTGCCCAGCCCCCCGTGGGGAGCGTGGTCAGCACTTCATCGTGAATCGCTTCGACCTCCTGGCGAATGAGTGGCCAGACCGATCGCCCCTGCCACTGGGGCAACGCCGCGACACCAAACCATTCCCCCAGTGTCGGACCAAGATCGATCGTCGAGACCAGCCCCCGCCGCCGCGTTCCCCGTTGCGTGGCCACGTTGCCATTCGGCCCGGGCACCGCAACCGTTCCTTCCCCCGTCCCCTCGCCGGCCGCTGCGCTCACACTCGCACTGGCCCCGCCGGGAAGCCGCACAATCAGGGGTGTTTGCAGCACTTCCCCCCGACAGGGAGGGGGAGCCTCTTCGGGAACCAGTTCGCCGGCGCGGGGACTGCCCGGCGGTTCGAACACCGCCTGTCCCATCGCCGCGGTGAACACCACCACCCCCTCCCGCCACTCGGGAGACTCGTTGACCGAGCGCAGCAGCCGACCGAGCCACCGGTCCAGTACCGACGCATAAGACGCATACAGCGCCAGCGCGAACCGCACTTCTTCTGGAATTCGATCCTGGTCGGTCGTGAGGTCTTCCTCTTCGGCCCACGCCACCAGTTCGCTCTCGTCCTCCTCTTCCATCTCTTCAGGCAGCAACAGCGGTTCGGGGGTCAGCCCCTCCGCCGGGGCCGGCCCCGCTGGTTCGGGCAACGCCAGCCCAAAGTCTTCGAGGTACAGGTCGGCGAAGTCCCGCGGTGGCAGCCACGGCACCGGCACCCCCCGCGTCCACAGCCACAGCAGCACTGGCTCGGCTCGCCCCGCGTTCGCCTGCAGCCACTCCTCCGTCCGCTGCACCAGCCGGGCCCAGGGCATCTGCGATTCCGCCGCGTCCAGGTCATCGACCGCTTCGACCGTCACCACTTCGGCGAACGGCGGGAGCACCACTCCCGGTCGGTCTTGCGGGTTCTCGACCAGCAGCACCGTATGCACCCCCGCCGCGTTCAGGCTCTCGATGGTCGACCAGTCGGGCGCAGCCCCCCCCGCGCTGTCGCTCTGCGGGGCCGGCACCCGGGCCGAGAT
>CAIUHT010001251.1 GCA_903898975.1 uncultured Planctomycetaceae bacterium | reverse complement strand
TCCACCGAGGGACTGACGTCCCACGTTCGCCTGGCTGTCCCCCAATCCGCCGCGTTACTCACACCCCCGCCGCCCGCTTTTTCAGCTTTTCGTACAGCCCCAGGTGGTGCAGCAACAGGTGCTTCAAGCCCTCCATGATCACCTCGGAATTCAGCGCCTGGGTGCTCAGCGACTGCTGCGCGTCGTGGCTGTCCATCATCGCGTCCCTCAACTGCTTGGTCAGGTCGGGCGACGCCGCGAACTGTTCGGGCGTGTTGTTCGCCGCCTGCTTCTGCAAGAGGTCCGACTCCAGCGTCTTCTCCATCAGCGCCCGGGCGTATGACAGCTGGTCCCCCTCGGTCGTCTCGTTCCCAAACAGCTTGTTCAACTGCTCGATAATCTCGGCCAGCAGCACCCGCTCTTGCTCGTGCAATCGCCCGCCCCCCAGGTCGATCAGCGGGCCGAGCTTCGGGGCCTCGTCGTTCGACAGCCCCAGGTTCCGCTTCCCCTTGTTGGTCAGCTTGTGGTGCGTCAACACCACCTCCGACAGGTCGACCCCCTCCCGCTCCCGCTCAAACTTCAACAGCCGCACCAGGTGCTTGTAGAAAATCGCCCGCTTCTCAAACCGCGTGTCCTTGTAGTCGAAGATCTGCGACAGAAAGCTGTACGCCCGCACGTACGTCCCCAGGTCGGTCCGGTACAGCAGCAGCGCCTCCAGCGTGGCGTGCGCCTCGGCGACCGCTGCTTGGTCTCCCCGCCCTTCCGCCGCCAGCTTCGCCTCCTTCGCCTGGTGATACTTCCGCAGCAGCCGGTCGGCCACCGGCGTCAACGCCGCCTCCAGTTCCCGCTGCTTCGACTTCTCGTTCAGCACCACGTTGACCACCCGGTCCATCTCATTCGGCTCGTAGTAGCCCTGCGCCTCCAGCTTCGCCGACAGGTTCAAGATCAGGCTCGGGTCGGTCACGTCCGACAGTTCCGCCGTCGTGTAATACGTCTTAAACGCCGCCAGGATCTCCGCCGGGTCGTTCACAAAATCGAGCACATATGTCTCGTCTTTCCCGGGATGGGCCCGGTTGAGCCGGGAGAGGGTCTGCACCTCCTGGATCCCCGCCAGCCGGCGGTCGATGTACATCCCGCACAACAGCGGCTGATCGAACCCCGTCTGGAACTTGTTCGCCACCAGCAGCAACTGGTATTCGGCCTCTTTGAACGCCTCGCGAATATCCCGGCCCCGCAAGCCGGGGTTGAGCCGGTCACTGCTTTCGGCGAACGGGTCGGGCCCGGTCTCACTGTCGCGGACCTCTCCGGAAAAGGCGACCAGCGACCGGAGCGGGTACCCCCGGTCGGCGATGTATCGCCCCAGCGCGACCTGCCAGCGGACCGCCTCCAGCCGGCTGCCGACCACGACCATCGCCTTGGCCCGGCCCCCCAGCAGGGGCTGAACGGTCGCGCGGTAATGCTCGACCACCACCTGCACCTTCTGGGCGATGTTGTGTTCGTGCAGCCGGACCCAGTTCATCAACCCCTTGACCGCCGCGCTCCGCTCAACCTCCCTGCCGTCGACCACCTGCCCACCGTTCGCCAGCTTGAACGCGAGCTTGTACGGGGTGTAGTTCCGGAGCACGTCGAGAATGAACCGCTCTTCAATCGCCTGCCGCATCGAGTAAACGTGGAACGGCCCCGGCAAATACCCCGGCCCCGCCGGCCGCGTCCGGTCGGGCCGCCGCCCAAACAGCTCGAGCGTCTTCGCCTGATCCGCGAACGCGATAAGGCGAAAATCGTTATCCGGAAACCCAATCCGGCGCCG
>CAIUHT010001250.1 GCA_903898975.1 uncultured Planctomycetaceae bacterium | reverse complement strand
GCCTGGCCATGCTGCTGCCCGATCGGTCCCCCAACGCCGCAGCAAAGCCCCGCTCGCTGGCCCAGCCTTCCAACCTGGCCGGGCTCGGGTTGCTGGGCACCTGCCTGGTGGCTGGCGTGGTGCGCGCCGGGTTGCCGGTGTTGGCCCAGCTGTCCGGACCCGCCCCCGTGCCCGGGTTGAATGACCCGCATGTCACCGCGGCCTTGCAGCAGCGGTTCGCCGAACTGCCGCTGTTTCAGTCGCAGCGCGACGAACTGGGCGTGCCCGAGGTGGTGTCGGTGTCGGAGGTGATGTTCGAGCCCGGCACGCGGCGGCGGATGGGGCGGGCCATGCTGCGGCATCGGCAGGGGGAAGAGACTGTCTACTTCAGCGTGCGTCCCGGCGCGCAGCGCGGGGCGGCACTCAGAATCGAGGTCGATCCGCTCCCACTGCCCCCGGTCAATGCCCCGCGGGTCGCCGCGCTGCTCAGACGCGCGGTTTCTTCGACCCCCCGCTTCCAGGCCCGCGCGCTCCGCGACGAACAGTGGAAGCTCAGCAACATCACCGAGCTAAGCTCCAGTGCCGACGGGATGCAGCGCAACGGAGTGCTGACCCTGCAATACCCCGAGGGGGAGGAAGACTTGCGGTTCCAGGTGACGCTGCGGAACCAGATGCTGGGCCAGATTGTGGCGCAGATCGTGGAACCCGAGTTGCCCAAGCTCAAGTCGACCGACGTCGAACTGGCTCTGCTGCAGGTGCTCGAGGTCGCCCCGATGTTCCGCTCGGACAACACTGCGGCGACCCATCCCGAACTGATGCTGGTCGAAGAGGTCTCGTTCGACCCCCTGCAAGAGCAGCGAAAGGGCCTCGCCACGGTCAAGGCGAAAGGCAGCATTCGGCAGGTTCCGTTCACGCTCACCTGGCGGGATCGCAACCGCGGCCAGTTCCGCATCAGCCTCGATCAACCCGAGTTACCCCCGGTCGATGCGCCGGAGGTGGCCCTGAACTTGCGGCAATTGATCGAGAGCTCCCCGGTCTGGCAGGCTTACCGGGAACATCTGGGAACGAGCGAAATCCTGCGGGCGACGGAGACTGGTGCCGACACCGAAGGACAATGGCGGAGAGGCCGGGCCAGGGTTCGTCACCGCCAGGGAACCGAAGAGATTGAGTTCACCGTGCACTGGCTGGATCGAGCCCAGGGAATGTTCGGGGTCGCAATCTTGCCGCCCAAAAGCCCGCTCCCGATGGTGGAGTCACAGGTTGTGGCGGAGCGTCTCCGAACCTACTTGAGCGAAGTGATTGCCCAGCATAGCGGGGGTAAGGAGGAGCCCCGCGTGGAAATCTCGCAGGTGACGCAGTTGTCTTACGACGAGACCGAGCAGCGGCGGTTCGGTCGGGCCCGGGTCCGTCCCGGAAAAGAGTCTGACGAGGTCGAAGTCGACTTCATGATCTACTGGAGCGACCAGGCGCAGTCGTGCTGGGGAATGCAGATGAAGTCGCCGGAGATTCCCCGCTTCGACACCAAGCTGGTGCGACATGAGATCAAGCACGCGATCATCGACTCCCAGCGCTTCGCCAAGCGGCTCGAAGAGGTCGGGCAACTTGAAGTCGACTCGGCCACCGAGGTGGCCTTTGACACGACCGAACAGAAGCGGGTGGGACGCGCCCAGGTAAAGCACGCGCTTGGATCCGAGGTGGTGAGGTTCGCGATCCGGTGGAATGACCCCGCTCGGGGCATCTGGGAGGTCCAGGTCCTAGACGATTGAACCTCGCCCGCAGGCCCCCTTGGCCTGCCCGGCTCGGGGGAACCAGGCTGAACCGCCCCGGAGGAAGGTGCCGCAACACCCTCCTCCGGGGTTTGTTTTATGGCCTGCGGGGCAGCCTGGTCAGCAGCACGGTGCCTGCCCCCATCAGCCCGGCAGCCAGCCCAAAGGCAGCGACTGGTGACAGGGTCGACCAGACCACCCCCACCAGCGTGCTGGCCAGGAACTTCGCGACTCCATTGACAGTCCCCAGCGCGCCCAGGCTGGTTCCCAGCGTTTCCCGCGTCACCAGCTCGGCAACGACGGTCGATTCGAGCGACTCCTGCACCGCCATGTAGACCCCGGCGATCACAAACAGCAGCACCAGGCTGCCGAGGGTCGTGATCTGCCAGGCGAAAGCGGCCGCCACCAGCAGCGCGGTGGTCGCCCCCAGCGTGTAGCCCACCGCCAGCACCGGCAGTGGCCCCACGCGATCCGCGAGCACTCCCACGGGAAACGAACTGAGCGACTGCACCACGTTCCGCACCACGTACAGCAGGCCCGCCAGCTGCGCGGCCCGCATCGGCTCGTGGTGAGCGGTGAGCAACTGCGTGGCAGCCATAATCAGCAGGCTGTGCGAAAAGTCCCCACAGCCAAAGCACCCGACCGCTCGCAGGTAGTGGCGGAAGCGGGGGGACAGCCCCCGCAGCGAGGTCAGCAGCCGGAGGGCGGGGTTGGGTGTGCTGGCCGGGTCGTGCACCAGCATCCCGAACGCCGCCACCGCCAGCAGACCGGGAATGACACTCAACCCGAGCACCAGGCGAAACGGGCCGGCAGCATCCCGCCAGGCAAACGCCTGCGACCAACCGAGCAGCCAGACCCCCAGCAACGGGCCGAAGATCGCCCCCAGGGTGTCCATCGCGCGATGAAAGCCAAACGCCCGCCCGCGGGTCTCGGGGCGGATGGACTGAATGACGATCGCATCACGCAGCGGTCCCCGCAGCCCCTTCCCAAACCATGAGACCATCCGGCCCAGCAACAGCAGGGGCCAGCCCCCCGCCAGCGCAATCAGCACCTGGCCGAGCGGGGTCAGCAGGTACCCGCAGAGCACCAGCCGTTTGCGATGTCCCAACTTGTCGGCGATAAACCCGGCGGCCAGCTTGGTGACGCTGGCGATCATGTCGGCGATCCCTTCGATCACTCCCAGCAGGGCGACGGGAATGCCCAGCACCAGCAGCAATCCCGGCAGCACGACCGTGGTCGACTCGTAACAGAAGTCGGCGAGCGCACTGGTCAGCCCGGCCCCCAGCACGGTGCGATTCCACCAGTGCCCGGAATGGTCGGGGGGCGAGGAGGGGGACTGGGAAGCGGGAACCATGAGCGGCGACCGGGGGTGAAGTGGATTTGAGGACAGCCCCAAAAGAGCGGTCGAGAAACCGGCGACCGGGTGGAACCACAGGATCATCCCAACTCGTCTGCGACGGATCGAGTGTGAAACCTTGCCCGATCAGTAAACCGTCGGGGCTCCCCGCTCCGCAGTCGGCGTCCAGACCGCTCGCCCCCCCTCCGGTTTGTGAAGACCGCGACCGAAGGCGGAGGCGGAGGCGGCAAAGGTGATGGCCGCTTGAGACTGGTGTTCGGGGGCCACCCACAGTCCCGCTGGCGGACTTCTCATGGTTGGCCCAGTCTGTTCATTCGGCCCGTCAGCCGTGAATCACTGCGGCATCGCCAGCCACCCTGGCTGTGTCAACACCAACGTCCGCCACCCGCTGGGAGCGCGACAGGTTGGTCCGGGGCGCGACAACCCTCTGACG
>CAIUHT010001249.1 GCA_903898975.1 uncultured Planctomycetaceae bacterium | reverse complement strand
GTCGGTGCCCTGGGCCGACAACCGATCCTCCGACAACGCCTCCCACACCCAAAACACCCGCCCCGCTCGAATCAGGATCTCCACCAGGTGCTGCAGCACGTCGCTTTTGCCCTGTCGTGCCGCCGCCGACAATGCATACCGCACTGTGTCCCGCCAGCGTGCATCCCGCAACAGCTTCGGCAATTCCTCTCGCGCCTTGGCAGACTCCACCAGGTGCTGCCCCGCAAACCACTCCCCAAACGACTTGTGCCGCCAGCGAGCATAGGTTCTCTCAGTGCCATCGTGAGTCTCAATCTCACGCTCGAAGAACTCCACCAGATTGATTTTTTTCAACAGCCCGGGGGGAAATTGGTTTTCAGCCAACCAATCCTGCAGACGATCGAACGCCGATTCGCGCACTTCTCCATCAAAACCCCCGCGAGAATCGGACGCCGCTTGCGCGTTGTCGGCGGCCAATGCAAGCCAGGCCACTTCGGCAAACAGGAGAGGAATCCGCTTCGCACGTTCGAGATGGTCGGCGTAGCGCTCCCGCTCGGCCGGGGTCAACGACCCCTTTCCATGTTCGACCAATTGTCCCAGCGTCGCATCATACACTGCTTCGCGGTTACGCAACTGTTCCAGTGAGCGCTGCTTTCCCCGTGCGCGGCTTTCCGCCAATGCCTTTAACTGCCGCGCCAGGATCGGAAACGTCAACAGCGATTGCCATTGCTGCTTGCGCTTGTGCGAAGCGTGCCATTCATACTCGCCTGGTTGAATCAGCAGCTGCTTTCGAATTGCGTCGGTTGCGAGAAAGTCATGGATCTGTCCTTTATTGAACGGCGCGATCTCCACAACACGGAATCGCTGGCTCAGCAGCGTGCGTTGCCCGGGGGTCAATTCGTGGCGCGCCGTCAGCAGAATCGAACCCTCCTGGGTCTCCTCGCGGAGCAGATCGTTCGCGCCGGACAACTCGGCCCCTCCCGACTGATCGAGCGCGTCCATCACCCAGCAGATCTCTCCGCGGGCTACCTTGCTGTCAAACCACACGCGGCAAACGTCAATCGATGCCGTGACCCTGGCCTGGCTCAGAATCCCCCGCACCACTTCGTCGAAGATCCGCTCCCAGAGCTTCTTGAGCCGCTCCTCCAGGCTCTCCCCGGAACGATCTTTGGGAAACAGATCGTGCCAGCTCGGCAACTTCGGCTGGGTGACCGAATCCGACAGACTCGCCTCCCGCGGCGCGGCCCCGAAACGGATGGGAATGATGGGGCGGGGATCCTTCGCCAGCAATTCTTCGGCCCAGACCAGCAGCATGCTCTTCCCCAGGCCGCTCTCCCCCCGAATCAACAGCCGCTGCCGGGGACTGCTCAGAAGCTCGACCACGCGCTCGCCTTCGAGTCGCTCCTGGCGGGGCTGGCCCCCATGCAGCCCCTCGCGCGATTCCTCCAGCAGGTGCGGTTCCACAAACGGGGCGCACTCCGTGTTGAGCAACTGCCGCGCCCGTCGCCGCAGGTACTCCTTCACCTGCTTCGTGATTTCCGCGTGCACGCTGACAATCACCATGGGTTCTTTCCGGCCCGCCCTGAGTCAAGAGCTCGAGCTGGGGAACCGGCGTTGGGGCGGGTTGGAAAGAACTCGGTTGAGCTGAACCACTGTGCGGCTCTATGGGAGTTGGATTCCAAGCCAACGTCGCGAGTGTCGCAGCCACACCTGTGTCG
>CAIUHT010001248.1 GCA_903898975.1 uncultured Planctomycetaceae bacterium | reverse complement strand
GATCTTGGTGAGGGGGTTGTGCGTCTTCTACCCCATGCTGGCGCTGTTCTTCTTTTTGGTGCTGGGTGAACCGGTTGCCATGGTCACGTTCGGGGGCTTTGTGCAGGGAGTGACCCTGCCGGTGATTTCGCTCGCCGCCGTCTACCTCCGCTACCGCCGCCTCGATCGGCGGATCGCCCCCAGCCCATTGACCGACGGGCTGTTTCTGTTCGCCGCCATCGCGATGAGCCTGTTCGCCCTCTACGCCGCCTACGACTTCTTGTCGAAGACCTTCGGGGCCGCCTGACAGCGCAAGCCCAACGCTCAACCCAAGAGCCACCTCGCCCGCCTGACGCCGCCGAAGACCAGCCGCCAGTCCAGTCAGCAGGTGGCTCGGGCTGTTCCCGCGCGTGCGGGGCAGCTTCGCTGCGGCTGCTTTGCAGGGGCGTCTTGCGGCCTCCCCAGGCACACCGTACTACGGCGCTGCCACCATTCGGCTTGATCGCCAACCCGGTGGCGGTCATGATGCCTGCCGCCAAGAGCCCCCTGCGGGGGGACGCCACCAGGGAGGGAGCGGATGGACGCAGACTTCGACCACTCGGTCTATTTCTATACCTACAGCACCATCGCCCAGGTGCTGGCGGCGGTCTTCAGCATCCTCGTCGCCGCCGTGGTGTTTCGCATCCAGGAAATCGCCAGCCGGGTGTCGCACTTCGCCCGGCAAGTCATCGCCAGCAGCCCCGCCGACCCCCGCCGGCTGAAGCAGATTGAAGCCCGCGGGCAGTGGCACGAACTGGTCTCCCTGCACGCCGGGGCGAACCAGGTCAACCCCGCCCTCTCCCGCGAGGAAAACGAGGTGCTCGATCTGCACTTTCAGCACCTGCGGCACAGCCTGCTGCTGATGGACCGGATCCGCCAGGCGCTGTTCGCCAGTCTGTACGCCACGGGCCCCGCCATCCTGGGGGCGATCGCCGCGATGCCCATCACCCACTTCTTCCTCGCCCCCCGGTCGCCCATCGCCGTCGCCCTCCTCACCGCCAGCATCCTGTCGGCAGCGTATTGCCTCTGGAACTACTTCCGGCTGATGCTCAACGTCTTCGAAAACTAAGCAAAAACCGCGTTTTCGAGTTCCGCCAACCGCGTTCCCGGCGGGGGTCCGGGCGGCCTGTGACGACAGCACGCATCAAAGTTTGCTTGCCCAAGCGGTCGATGCACTTCTATAGTGGGGGCGTCACGCTCAGTCCCTTGCCCCCGGGGCGAGGGAGCGAAGCTCGTTGGGTCGCGGGAGGATGGCATGCTGAACTTGTCGCAGCCCTGGTCGGGGCGCAATTGCCAGGGGCTGTCCCGCCGGACCGCGCTCAAGGCGGGGTTCCTGGGGCTCTCGGGGCTGGGGCTGTCAGACCTGCTGCGGCTGCAGGCCCAGGGGGCCGCCCCCCGCGACGACCGGTCGGTCATCCTGCTGTGGCTCGATGGGGGCCCCAGCCAGCTGGAGACCTACGACCCCAAGCCCGAGGCCCCATCCGACTACCGCGGCCCCTGGGGGGCGCTGGCCACGAACGTGCCCGGCATGTTCGTCTCCGAGTCGCTCCCCAACCACACCCGCCACGCTGACAAGATGGTCTTCGTGCGGTCGGTGCACCACGACAACGGCGATCACTTCGCCGGGGCCCACTGGATGCTCACCGGCAAATTCGGCTCCACCGCCGTCAGCCTGCCGCAGAAGTTTCCCTCGGTCGGCTCGTACGTCTCCAAGGTGCGCGGGGCGAATCAACCGGGGCTTCCCGCGTATGTGGGTCTCCCCGCCGCCGAGAGCGTCTACCTCTACCCGGGCTACCAGGGGGCCGCCTACCTGGGGAGTGCGTACAACCCGTTCGATGTGAACCGCGAACAGGCGTATCTGCCAGCCAGTTACACCGCCGCGATTCAGCCCCCGAAGTGTCTCGAGAACTTCGCGCTCGCCTCCAGTTCGCAGACGACCGCCCGGCTCGATCTGCTCAACAGCCTCGACCAGATCGAGCGGAAGATTGATCAGACGGGGGTCATGAAGTCGCTCGACCGCTACCAGCAGGAGGCGGTCTCGATGATCCTGGGAGGGCGGGCCCGCCAGGCGTTCGACATGTCGAAGGAAGACCCGCGGTGGGCCGACCGGTACGGGCGTGGCCCGTGGGGGCACTACACCCTGATGGCCCGGCGACTGGTCGAGGCGGGGGTCAGTTTCGTCACGGTCGACATGCCCCACTGGGACGATCACTCGAACATCAAGGAAGGGCACGGCTACAAGCTGCCGCACGTCGACCTGGCAGTCAGCGCGTTGCTCGAAGACCACGAAGTGCGGGGGATGCTCGACCGGGTGCTGGTGCTGGTGATGGGTGAGTTTGGGCGGACGCCCAAGATCAACACGGGACAGCCGGGGATTCCCATTCCGGGGCGTGACCACTGGGGGAACGCCATTTCGGTGCTGATGGCGGGAGCGGTGCGCGGGGGCCAGGTGGTGGGGGCGACCAACGCGCGAGCCGAGCACCCGATCG
>CAIUHT010001247.1 GCA_903898975.1 uncultured Planctomycetaceae bacterium | reverse complement strand
CCTGGGGCCCGCCCGGGGTCCGTGTCGCCGATCAGAATGTGGTGCATGCCGAGACCACCTCGGCACTGCAACTGGATGACGCTGGTGTGACCCTGCGGGCGCACCACCTGTTCCGCGTGCGCCAGGGGGTGGTTTCGGACCTGGCCTGGCGGCTTCCGGCCGAGTGGCTGGTCCGCGAACTCTCCGGACCCGATCTGGCGAGCTGGGAACTCGACCTGGCCGAATCCCCCGCGATGTTGCGCGTCCACCTCCGGCGACCAGTCACCGACACCACGGAACTCACCGTCGATCTCTTCCGCCGCGAACTGCTGGGCGAGGAACCGGTCCCCCTTGAGTTCCCCGCGCTCGAGCCCGTGGGCGTCGCTCGCGAAACGGGTCTCGTGGCCCTGCTGGCGGAAGACCAGTTCGCCCTGACCGCCGCTCCCGGCCGCGGGGTGTCGCAGGTCGATGTGTCGCACCTCCCCGAACCGGCCAGTGACGTGGGCCGGACCATCCATCCCCCCGGCAGCCCGCGCCCCCAGCGCGTGTTCCGGTTCGTGGGACGACCGGCCGAGCTGACCTTCACTGCGGCCCGGCAAAAACCCGCCTCGCGCGGGACTTCGGTACAGGGGGTCGCGGTCACTCCCCGACGGGTGCTCCATTCGGCGAGGTTCGATCTCAACCTCGCCGGGGCTCCCCAGGCGGAGGTCACCTTCCAGTTGCCAGAGCAATTCCTGCTCTACGAGGTGCGCTGCAGCGGGGGAGCCGACAGTTGGATCGGCAGTGATGCGGGCGGGGCCGCCGGGGTGCTGCACGTCGAGTTCGCCACGCCCCGCGCAGGAGAGGTGACGGTGGAGATCGACGGGGTCATCCCCCGCTTCGCCGACGACCCTGTCGCCATCATCGCCCCGATTGTGCCCCTCGATGTGAGCGACCTGCGGTCCACGCTGGGGCTGTGGATCGACCCGGTGTTTGAAGCCAAGGTCGATGCCGAGGCCGAGGCGGGCTCGGGCTGGAAGACGACCGACCCGGCCCAGCTCCCGGCGACGCTCCCGCGTCCGCAGCCGCGCAACCCGCGGTTCGCCTGGACGGGAAATCAGGCCGAGTTGGCCCCCCTGGCACTCACTCTCGACCCGGCGGTCGTGCGCGTCTCGGCCGACAGCCTGACGCAGGTGCTGATCCGCGATTCGGCGATCGACCTGGTGCTGTACCTGCGGTGGCAGATTGAGGCGGCGGCCACCCGCCGACTGGCCATTGTGCTCCCCGAGGAACTCGCCGACCGGGTGGAACTGGCCCCGGCCAACCCGCAACATCGGCTGCGGCAGATCAGCCGCGACCCTCCGCAGGGAGGTCGGCGCAGATTGCTCATCGAGTTTGAAGAGCCACTCGCGGGCGAAGTGGTGCTGACCGGCCTCGCGTCATTCGCCCTCCCCGAATCGGGCCTCATCCCCGCCCCGCTGGTGCAGTTCGAGCAGCCGTTGGAAACGGGGGGCGTGCTGCAGTACCGCGCTCCGGAAACAACGCGGGGATTCCTGCTGCTGGTCAATCAGTCCCGCCAGACCGCGCGGGGTGAGGGATTGGCCGCTCTCGAGTCGATTCCCGTCACCGATCTGCCGCTAAAGATTCCCCCGGAAATCGCCCGGCAGGCGACCGGGTTGTACCGGGTGCTCGATCCCAAGGCCGAGGTGGGTTGGCAGCTCGAGTCGGCGACCGCGGTCCGGTTTGCGGGAGCGGCGGTCAATTACGTCATCCTCCGGCAGGTGCTCTCACCAGACGGAACGTGGCGGATGCGGGCCGAATACCGCGTGGTCAACCGCGCCCGCCAGTTCCTGCCGGTCGAACTTCCGCCCGACTCGCGGCTGCTGTCGGTGCTGGTCAATGGTCGTCCCGACCGCCCCATCGAACCGGGGGCCAACGCGCCCGCGGGGCGGGTCTTGATCCCCATTCCCCGGACCGCCGCTGGCGAACTCCCCGAGACGGTCGAACTGGTCCTGGAAGGCCGCTTGCCGCAGAAGTTGCCCCGGGGAGTGCAGCTGTGGGGAACCCCCTTCGATTTGCCCGCCCCCCGCGTGCTCACGCCCGAGGCCGATCCCGAGCGCGGAATTCCTGTCGCCAGCACCGAATGGACCATCGAGCTGCCCGAGGGACTCCAGGCCCGCCTGATCGAAGACCCCAACCGGTCCAACGTCTCCGCCGCTCCGACTGGACTGCAACCCCTGATCGCCGGCTACGAAGAGTGGCTCGAACTGTACCGCCAGCTCGAAGACCCGAATCTGTCAGCGGTCGCGCGGTTGCGGTGTGCCGGGAATTTGCAGTCCGCCTCCGACACCCTCCGTTCGGTCGAGACAATTCTCAAGCTGCCCGACCAGTTCGAAGATCCGACGCAGCGTGCCCAGCTCACCCGGCTCAAGGGGTTGCGGCAACAGGTCGAACAGTTGCGACCGCGTGCCAGCGCCCTCAACTTGGGGAACCCTGCTCCCGCGCTCTTCAATGGGTATGTGGCCCTCGAGGGACTGTTGCTGGCGAACTCGGCGGCCCCCACGACGGGGAGCGGGGGCAAGGGCGAGAGCAGGGCCGGCTGAATTTCCAGCGGGCCGAAACGAAGGCGGCCGAGCCCCAATCAAGCGTCGGGAACAATCGCCTGCTGCTCGACAAGGAATTGCAGTCGCAGTTGGGGCAACAGGTCCGCCGCCAACAGGTGCCCAGCAAGCCGGGCAGCGGCAAGGGCTCGGGAGGCAGGCAGTCGGGGACGGATGGGGAACAGGGACAGGAAGCGCAGAAATCGCAGCTTGAGCGAGATGCGAGCCGGGGGGAACGCCGGAAAGACCAGTCGGGACCGCAGCAGCGAGCCGCCGAATTGGAGCAGCGGCAGATTGATCAGCTGGAAGCGGGGTTCGCCGGGCAGGCGTTGAACTTTGCGGGGGACGCGGCTGGCGAGAGGCGGCCCGGGGCCGACGACCTCCGCAGGCAAGATCAACGCGAGAACCGGTTTGGCTTCGGTGCCGGTTTCGGTGCCGGTGGCTTTGGCGACGTGGGGGGCGGACGGCCCGCTGACCCGCGCGGGTTGAGTCTGCAGGTCAATCTGCCCGGGGAACCAAGCCACTTCACCTATGGCAAGTCGGGGGGTGACGCCCGGCTGGCGGTCTCGTTGCTCCCCAAATCGTCCTACCAGGCGGGGTGGGGAGTCGCCTGGGCACTCGCGTGGCTGCTGCTGGTGGGTCTGCTGGTCTGGCTCTGGCAAGGTTCTGCCCACAGTCTCAAACGCTGGCTGGCCCCGGTGCTGTTTGTCCTGGGTGCCGGTGTGTGGCTGCTGAGCCCGGCGGAGAACCCGTGGTCGTGGCTCGGTTTCCTCCTGGCGGCGGCTGGCTGTTGGGTCTGGATGCAGCACATGCTGACCCCAGCCCACCAGCCTGCCGAGTAATCCACCGCCCAGTTGCCCCCACCACCTGGCTGTGGAAGACATTCCGCCGGCCGTAATTGGTAGATCAGTACAGTCAATAGATTCATCGGTTCCGTATTTTGCGGGATTCCTGCGAGGCGCAGAATCCAATGGAGACTGGAGAGGGAAGCAAGGGTCTCCCGGGGTGCTGAGCGAAGCGCTGGATCGTCGGGCTGCGTCGTCCGGCGGCGGCAGCCCGATTTGACCCTGATCAGGCTCCCTGATAGACTGAGGCCCTCCAGTTTGTCGGTTCCGCGTGTTCGGTGGCGTAGTGGCCAGCGGGCGGTGCTTGGCTGGTTAACTCACTCGGTTCTGCGACCACGACATGGCTTCGATTGAACGTACTCGCGAAATTCGACGACGGCGGGCCCGGCGGGCCAAGCTGAAGAAGCTTCGCGTGAAATATTCGAAGGCGACCAGCGAAGCCGATCGCGCTCTGCTGTTGGCCAAGGCCCAACGCGTCAGCCCCCTGCTGACGACGCTCGAAATCGAGTAGTTCGGCCCGCGAAAACCCTCGGTTTTCGATCTTGAGAGGCTCACACTGCGGAGAGGCTGCGCCCGTTAGCAGCCTCTCTTGACGGGGTATCAGCACGCCTCTCAGACGCATTGATATTGATATCGTCGCCGCCACGGTCAGTTCGTG
>CAIUHT010001246.1 GCA_903898975.1 uncultured Planctomycetaceae bacterium | reverse complement strand
CTTGCTGCGCTTCGGGGAGCTGGTAGGTGCCTTCCTGCTCGATGGGGTTCTGGGTGGCGAGCACGAAGAACGGGTCGGTCAGCTGGTGGCGGACACGGCCGACGGTGACCTGGCGTTCCTGCATCGCCTCGAGCAGGGCGGCCTGAGTCTTGGGGGGCGTGCGGTTGATTTCGTCGGCCAGCACCACGTTGTAGAAGAGGGGCCCTTCGAGGAAGCGGAATTCCCGGCGACCGGTCGAGCGGTTTTCCTCGAGCACCTCGGTCCCGGTGATGTCGGCGGGCATGAGGTCGGGGGTGAACTGGATGCGGCTGAACGACATCGAGAGCGACCGCGCCAGGGTGCTGATCATCAGCGTCTTCGCCAGCCCGGGGACCCCTTCGAGGATGCAGTGCCCGCGGCTGAAGAGGGCGATCAGCAACTGCTCGACCACCTCTTCCTGCCCGACGATGATCTGCGACATCTGGGACTTGATGTCGCGATAGGCCTGCTGCAGCTTGGCAATGGACTCACTGCCGGTGGTTCCGAGGGGGGCGTCAGACATGGAGCAGTCGCACGGGAAAAGTCAATTCAGGACGAACCGGTCGCACCGGTCTCAGTCGCATAATAGTCGGCCCCCCCGGCCACTGCACCCGTCCCGAGGGTTTTTCGGGCTGGTGCAGAGGGAGACAGAGGGTGGGGGGCGGGCGACAAACCGGGGGCGCAAGCCGGGGCTTAGAACAAAATGCACCGCTGCGGAGGGCTACCCGTGACGCGCGGCTTGTGCTGCAACAAGAGAGACGGGCTGGGCCCGGAGAATTGAGGGGCAACTTACCGCAGAAGAAGCAGCCCGCCTATTTGGGCGATGAGGTGGGGTCTGGCCCCGGCGTAGAGGGAGGGCCGGGAGCCTGGGGGGAGGCTTTGGCAGGGTTGGTCGCGGGGACGCTGGTGGCGGCTGGGTTGGATGTGCTCCGCAGCAGTGGGCCAAGGAATGCGCTGTCTTGAAAGCCCTGGCCAGCGTTGGCCGCCTCGGCGAACCGGACCACCACCAGTTGCCTGGCGGGGACCACGAAGAGCCTTTGTTTGCCCAGCCCGGCGGCCATCCAGACATCGAGGGGCTGCCCGTGCTCGTCGCGAAACGCCGGGGCCTGAGGGGCCCGACGCCTCAGCCGACCCATCTGGCCGGGCCGACTTCCCTCGGCCGGTGGCTCACCATCGGCGACACCGTCGGTCGATTTCAGCCACCAGGTCAAACCGTACTGGGGATTGGCCCGGCTGGGTTCGAAGCACTGGGCCAGCAGGTCGGGGCGGAGCAGTTCGCGGGGTTCGACCCCCGCTTTGACCACGCTTCCGCGGTCGAGAACGAACTGCCCGAAGTGGCTCCATTCGAGGGGGGTCAAAACCATGCCCCCGGGGAGGTTGGGATGCCCCTGTCGGTCGCGACCGATGCGGAACGGAGTGATCTCGAGCGGTTTGAGCAGCCGGTTCTGAAGGTAGGCAAGAGTGGTTTTGTCGGGTCCCTGCGCCTGGGCGAGTTTCCGCTCGAGCAGTTCACTGAAGGCGTAGAAGTGGCTGGGGCCGTAATCAAAGCGGGTGCCAGGGTCGTGCCGGGTGGGCAGTTCGAGGGCGACGGCGTTGAGATTCTCGGGGCGGGGGGCGTT
>CAIUHT010001245.1 GCA_903898975.1 uncultured Planctomycetaceae bacterium | reverse complement strand
CGCTGGCGGTGGGAATGACCAGGTCGCCGACCTCAGCCGGCAGTTGTCCCTGGGGGACCACGTCGATCGTGGCCAGCGACGGCGAGATGCCGTGCGCCAGGGTGAACGACCAACGGGTGATCTGGCTGAGTCCGGGAAAGGTGCAGGGCATGATGCAGGCAGCGTGTGAGAGAACGGGGAACCTTCAGGGAAGCACCGGCAGACCCACCAGCGGCAGAGTGCTTTCGAATTCGTAGCGCCATTCGAGCGGGAAGTGCGACCACTGGGTGCCGGTCTGCCGGGGAGTGCCCCAGGCCACGACCCGCCGGGGGGCCAACTCGGCACCCGGCCAGAGCGGGCTCGGCAGGCTGGGATAGCCGGTTCCTCCCACCGCCCTCCCCTGCTGGATCGCCCGGTACGTCGTCTGCGGCGCGATCACCTGCCGTTGCGGGGGCCCGTCGAGCGTCTCCAGGAAGATGTGCCGGGGTCCCCCGGTCCCCTGGAAGGTGACGGTCTCGACATGCTCCCACAACAACGGCTCGGCCTCGGGGAAGTCGGCTTCGAGGGTGATGCGGTAGTGGCGGAAGGTGCTGTATTCCCCCCCGGTGCCGTGCGGAAATTCCAGCCGTGTGACGCGCACACCCCCCAGGGTCTCGGCCGCATTGACCACATGATCGGTGGGGGTCTGACCATCATCGAGAAAGAGCCCGGCGACAGCCGCGGGTCGGGCATACGCCTGACGCAGACGGGCCAGTTCGAGGGTCAGCCCGGCCGGGTCGGCGGCGTGCAGCACCCCCTCGATCTGCCACGTTTCGCGCGTCATCAGGCGGTTCCCCCGAGGAGAAAAGACCGCCTGCTTGCCAATGACCAGCGCACATTCCTGAGACGCATGCAGGTACTCGCCAAACCGCAGACGCATGACCCCCTCCGGCCAATCCAAACAGCAGAAACACCTCCAGCAGCCGCCCCAGGGCCCGCCGCATTCCACGTCGTGCTGCGCGGCGCATGGCGATCACTCCCCCTGCCCGGCTTCGAGGTCGGCCAGCCGGCGCATGAGTTCGCACCAGCCGGTCGAATCGACCTCAGGCCCCGTGCCGAGCCCGCTCTCCAGGCCACTCATCCCGACAGCAGACCGCCGCTGCTGCCACAGCGTTTCCAGCCGGGTTTCGAACGGGCTGGCCGGGGCCAGATCGCGCAGCAGCTCCACCAGCGGAATCACCGGCGAAGAGCCACCGACCGGCGGCCCCGAGCCCTCGGCCACCGATTCGCTCCCCGCCGGAGTGCAGGCGGCCAGCCGGGCTTCGAGAGCCGCCAGGGTCTCGGGCGATATGGCCCGCGCCCCCTGGTTGGCCCCGTTTGTTCCGTCCCCGTTCGTTCCGTCCCAACTCACCGGGGTGTGCGGGGGGCTGACAGATGACGTCGAGAAGGGCGAGAACCGATCTTCCGTGGGCGACGGTGACACGGTTCGGGAGGACCACGACGGCCCCGCAGTGTCGATCATCCGCGGGGCGGTGCGGGAACCGGCCCCCCCGGCACCCGCCGATCGCAGCGATTCCCCGTTCGCGACCATGCGCCCCGGGAAGCCCGGAGACGACCAGCCCGACAGACCGGCCGGCAAGGGAGTTCGCTGGCGAGTGGGGTCCTGTGACGCGGCACTCCCCAGGACGGACGCGGGACCGCGCCGGCGGGACGACCCGACCGACTGGGGACCAAACAGCAGATCCCCCGCGACGTCGGCCGACCGCGCGGCATTCGCCGCAGCGGTCGCCGGTTGCGCCACCGCGACGAACGCCGCCGCGAGGCTGTGATCCAGCGACGACAACCCCGGCGAGCGGGCCCCCGTGGGCCGAACCGCCTCCACAAACCGACGAAACCAACCGTTGTGCGGCACCAGAGACATGGGGAACTCAACTCCCGAAGAGAGGGGGGATCAAAGCTGGCCCTGTTCGGCCAATTGAATCAGCAGTGAGAGACGGGCGGCCTCCGGAGTGGGGGCGGGCTGGCCGCTGGCCCGCCGTTGTCGGTCAAAGTGCCACAATTCCCAGAGCTCGGGGGTGAGGCTGCGGGGTGACTCGGGAGTTCCCTTCGGACAGCCCAGATGCGGGACCCGGCAGGGGGACAGTGTCCCGGCGGGCCGGGGAATCGGCCTCCCCTGGAACAAAGCCCGTTGGCCCGTGAGGTCGTCGTAGATGTGGCGCTGGCAATCGTCGCAGTCGCGCCAGGCGACCTGCGGCGCCGTGCGGACGAGGTGGATGCCGTCGATCAGGGACTGGTCGCGCGCCTGTTCGCGTTGGCGTGTGGCGACGAGATCGTCGGTGCCGGTGACGAGGGCAAACAACCAGCCGAGCCAGTCGCGCGAGAGCTGGGCCAGGCCGGCGGCGGTCCGCGGCAAGGGCTGCCGGTCGCTCCCCCGCAGGTTCCACCCGACGATCCGGGGCAGGACCACCTCACGGGCCAGCTCCTCGGCCGCTGTCTGTCCCCCCTTGGCATCCCCCTCACTCTCGTCCTCCAGCAGGCGGGAGAGCCGTGCCGCGAGGGCCTGGCGTTCCCCCTCCCCCAACGGCAGCACCTCGCACCACACCCGTGCATCCAGCGACTCGGGGGCAAACGCCACCCGGCTGAGGGCGACCGGCAGGCAGACGGCGGGGAATGCAGGGGAGAGCATGAGTCAGAGGGCCGGGAGCAGGAGACAAAAATGACTGGCACGTATCTCTTCGATCGGAACGCAGCCGATTCCCATCTTCGGTGACTGTCGTTCGTGGGGAGTTCGCTTCGTCGCTTGTCAGAACGGAACTCGGCGTTCCGCAGCAAT
>CAIUHT010001244.1 GCA_903898975.1 uncultured Planctomycetaceae bacterium | reverse complement strand
GGAGAAGTCGAGGGCCCACTCTGCCGGGATTCGCAAGACAACACAGCTGAAGACATTCACCAAGACTTCTCACAGGTCTCCGTCTGATGAGACGCAGTGAACCGGGGAAGCCAGGCGGACTTCAGATGCGATGCCAGAAACAAAAGTCACAGAAAAAAACAGCCGCGAGGCTGGCCAGATGGGAAGCCCAGCCTGGGCCAGCCATCGGCAAGCACGCACGCTGCGTGAGTGCACCATGCTTCAACGCAGCGAAGGCCCGATTGCCCCTCCCAAGTTCATCGTTGGCGAATCTCCTTGACCAACTTTGACGTAGCTAGCGGGGACCAATCAGTGACCTCTACCTTTAAGAACACAGTTAGAGAAAAATGTGTCACCCAAAAAAATGGAAATTCCGGGGACCTGCCAAAACTGGGTTGGAATGCCCGAAAAAAGCTCACACTTGATCAGATAGCCACTGCGTGAAATTGATCGTGCGACAACTTTACCCCCAGCTTTCGTGAGTTGCCGGGATTTTGGAGGCCTGTCTTCGGATACGAACCCATCTCTGCCGATTCTTCCGGCTTTTTGGGCCCGAATTTCCAGGGGTTCCCCGAAGTGCATCGCGCTCGAGATCCGGTCTAATCCGACCATGCTCAAGCGCTGGACCCATCTCTTGGCCCCCGTGCGGTCTCCCGGCTCCGGGGCACAGGCTGCGCATGTGGCTTCCCATGTTTCGCCCGCTCACCTGGCGGCGGCCCAGCGGCCCGTGGCCGAGGTGCTGCTCGAGCAGCAGACCCCCCTCGGGGGACTGAGCGACGAGGTCGCCAAAGACAGGCGAACCCGGTGGGGTCCGAATGTGCTGGAGTCGGAGCCTCGCTTTCGCGAGCTGCGGCTGTTCCTGGCCGCCGTGGGCAACCCGCTGGTGCTGCTGCTGCTGACCCTCTCGGGCGTCTCTTACTTTCAGCACGACCGCGCCACCGCCAGCATCATGCTGGTCATCGCCCTGTTGGGTGTGGGTCTGCGGTTCCTGCAGGAGTCGCGGGCCAACCAGGTGCTGGACCGCCTGCAACGGCTGGTGCACACCACGGCGACCGTCATTCGCAGCGGCGCGCGGCGCGAGATCGCCACCGCCGAACTGGTCCCGGGCGACCTCGTCGAGGTCGCTGTCGGGGACCTGTTTCCCGCCGACCTGCGGCTGGTGACTTCCCACGACCTCTACGTGACGCAATCGACCCTGACGGGCGAGTCGTTGCCGGTGGAAAAGTCGGCCGACCCGGTGCCGCCGGGCGCGGCCGCGCCGCTCGACTTTCCGAACCTCTGCTTCCTGGGGACGAGCGTCGAATCGGGAACCGCCTGCGGGGTGGTGATTGCCACCGGTTCAAACACCTGCCTGGGGTCACTGGCCGAGGCGGTGCGCCAGCCCGTTCCTCCCAGCAGTTTCGAGCGGGGAATCTCGCAATTCACCTGGCTGATGCTGCGGTTCGTGGCGGTGCTGGTCCCCTCGGTGTTCGTGCTGAATGGCTGGGCCCATGGCAACTGGCACGAGGCGCTGCTGTTTGCCCTGGCGGTCGCCGTGGGGCTGACCCCCGAGATGCTGCCGATGATTGTGACGGTCTGCCTCTCCCGGGGGGCGGTGGAGTTGTCGCGGCGGCGGTTGGTGGTCAAGCGGCTGAATGCGATTCAGAACCTGGGAGCGATGGATGTGCTGTGCACCGACAAGACCGGCACGCTGACCGCCGACCGCATTCTGCTGGAACGGCACTGCGACGTGCACGGCCACGACAGCGAGCCTGTGCTGGCCCTGGCCTACCTCAACAGCCACTTTCAGACCGGGCTGCGGAATGTGATGGATCGCTGCGTGCTCGAGCACTCGCACCTGCATGCCGCGCTGCGGATTCCCGAGTGCGAGAAGGTCGATGAGATCCCGTTCGACTTCACCCGGCGGGTGATGTCGGTGGTGGTCCGCCTGCACGACGGGACGCATCGCCTGATCTGCAAAGGAGCCCCCGAGGCAATCTTCGCCCGCTGCACATCCTGGAGTGACGGCGAACCGGAGGTTTTGCCCATGTCCCTCCAGGTGGCCGATTCGGAAAGTGTGCCCCCCCACACCGATGATGCTACCCCGACCAGTGATCTAAGCCGGGCCGATCCGGCCGCTCGCTCCTCCACGCTCCCTCACACCGTGACCGCGGCGGTGCAGGCGGCGTACCGGTCCCTCAGTGCCGATGGCTTCCGCGTGCTGGCCGTCGCCTCGCGCGACCTGCCCCCGCAGCCGGTGTATTCACCCGACGACGAGCGGGACCTGACGCTGCATGGCTACCTGGCGTTTCTCGACCCGCCCAAAGATTCGGCCCGGCCAGCCCTCGCCGAGCTCGCCGCGCGGGGCGTGCGGGTGATGGTGCTGACGGGGGACAATGACCTGGTGAGCCGCAAGATCTGCGAGGGGGTGGGGCTGGTCGCGGGGAGACCGCTGCTGGGAGAGCAGGTGGACCAGCTGGACGACGCCGGCCTGCAGCAG